>WQYZ01000140.1 GCA_009780985.1 Oscillospiraceae bacterium
GTCCGGAACCGCATTTATAGGCATTTCAAAAGGATTTACAGTTTCATCCGTTGGGGCTGACGGCAATTTGTTACTAATATTAGATAGTGATACTACTCGTTATACTTGTACCTTTGAAAATGTTCCATACGGATGGGTAGTCGAAAATCTTTTGCCTGTGCCTGAACAAGCAAATGTTAGGCTAATTAGAACATCAACAGATATAGATGATTTGTACAATTCAACTATATCCAAAATCGCATGATTACAAAAAACAAATCTAACTACTGCATTTAACTCGTTAAAGGTACACATAACTTAAAAACAGAACTTTATTATAACATAATGAATAAAATAAAACAAGAATAACCGCGAAAAAATTTGTAAAATTTTGCGGTTATTTTATATAAAAAATTGAAAAGATGAAGGGAATTTTTTATGCAATTAGTGATAAGTGAAAAACCATCAGTCGCCAAGAGTATAGCGGACGTACTCGGCGCGAAAAGCCGTAAAGACGGCAGTTATGAGGGTAACGGCTATGTAGTGTCATGGTGTATCGGGCATTTGCTGGGGCTTGCCGAACCGCAAGCCTACAACGAAAAATACATGAAATGGCGGTATGAGGATTTGCCGATTATACCCGATAAATGGCAATACGCCGCAAACAAAGACACAAAAAAGCAGTTGATAATCCTATGTGACCTTATGAAACGCTACGACGTTGATTGTGTCATCAACGTTTGCGATGCCGGACGCGAGGGCGAGTTGATATTTCGGCTTGTCTATGAATACGCGAAATGTAAAAAGCCGATAAAACGCCTGTGGATTAGCAGTATGGAGGAATCGGCAATTTCTGACGGCTTCCTCAACCTCAAAGATGGCACGGAATATGATAATCTATATCATTCCGCACTGTGCCGTCAACAGGCAGATTGGGCTGTGGGCATGAATTGTTCCCGCCTTTTCTCTATTCTGTACGATACGACGCTCCGTGTCGGGCGCGTCCAAACGCCGACGCTTGCCATGATTGTCGAACGTGAGGACAAAATATCAAACTTTATAAAAGAGCCATTCTATATCGTAGAAGTGAGCAACGACGAATTTACCGCAGAGCGTGAAAAAGTCAAAGATAAACAGACCGCCGCTGATATATCCGCTTCCTGCGACGGCAAAACGGCAACTATAACGGAAGTGAAGCGGCAGGAAAAATCAGAATCGCCGCCGAAACTCTATGACCTTACCACGTTACAGCGTGAAGCCAACAGGCTTTTCGGATATACCGCCGCGCAGACATTAAACTGCGTCCAAAATATGTATGAGATGAAAATCGTAACTTACCCGCGAACTGACAGCCGTTATCTGACCGAAGATATGAAAGACGGCATACCCGCTCTTGTTGGAGTGGCATACAGCATTTTACAGTTTGATGGCACTCCGGTTATAAACGCTTCGCAAGTCATAAACAATGCCGGTGTAACCGACCACCACGCCATCATACCCACGCCGTCAATGGCAAAAACAGATTTATCCAAACTTCCGACTACTGAATTCAATATTCTGAACATGATATGCACCCGCCTCGTGTCGGCTGTTTCTGAAAAGTACGTTTACGCTGAAACGGTTGTTACGGTTGACTGCAACGGCGAAATATTTACGGCGAAAGGTAAAACCGTCATAAAAGACGGGTGGAAAGCCATTGAACAGTCATTTATAAAAAGCATTGGCAAAAATAAAAAAGAAGTTGAGAGTTCTCTGCCCAACTTGTCGCAGGGACAGAGTTTCACTGCAAAATCGAGCGTCCGCGAGGGATTCACACAACCGCCGAAACATTACACAGAAGATTTACTGCTGTCCGCTATGGAAACTGCGGGGGCAGACGATATGCCCGACGACGCAGAGCGTAAAGGTCTGGGTACTCCGGCGACGCGGGCGGCTATCATTGAAAATCTTGTAAAATCGGAGTTTCTGACCCGCAAAGATAAATCCCTGTTCCCTACCGACAAAGGAGTAAACCTTATAAAAATCCTGCCGGAATCGGTCAAATCCCCCATGCTCACCGCTGAATGGGAGAACCACTTGAAACGCATAGAAAAAAACGAGTTGTCGGCTGATGATTTTATGATTTCTATAAATAAATTTGTCAGTGACCTTGTGAAAATGTATAACACTCCATCAAACGAATATAAAGCCTTATTCCCGTCCAATAAAAAAACTGGCGAAGTAATTGGCAAATGTCCGCGCTGCGGTAACAACGTAATCGAACACCCAAAAGGATTTTTCTGTGACAATAATGGCTGTAAATTCGGACTTTTCAAGGACAATAAGTTTTTCACGGCAAAAAAGAAAACGATAACAAAGGAAATCGCAAAAACGCTTCTCACAGAGGGGCGTATTTTTATGTCCGGGCTTATGTCCGAAAAAACGGGAAAACCGTACAACGCTACGATTATCCTTGACGACAAAGGCGAAGGCTACGCTGGCTTCAAAATGGAATTTGAGCAGAAAGGGGCGAAATCGTGAAATATAAAAATATAATTATCTCACTTCCGCATATTTTATACATTTTGAAATAATACATCTAAATTTTGCGGTATAACATCGTAATAATTATTCATATAGTATTTATGTATTTTATCAGAAAGATTTTGCGGTAAATTTTGTATTGGAGTCCCTGACAGTAATAAATTTGTTTCTTCTTCTGAAAATTCTACTGTTTCAGTAATGTTACTTAAAATTTCAAGATTTTTAGGACACATATCCTGACAGCAGTAACATCCTCCAAGTCTATGGTGATTCAATTTCGGAAGTCCGTCGGGCAGAGGCTGCCCCATTTCAAATATATGGGAAAGACAGATTTCATTATCAATTAAAAATCTATCTCTTCTTATCGAACCTGTCGGACAATTGTCAATACAAATCCCGCAATTATCGCATACAGTCATATTTTTCACTTCACGCCATGTATATTCGCCGCATGGCATATCAGACTTATATGTCTCAATTCCGAAATAACTCCCCATGCCGTCCGCATATGTGATATTATTTCTGCCGTATTCCGTAAGTCCGCTGCGTACAGCAAGCCTTTTCCTTGGAAACCACGGTATATTTTGAAGTTTATACCCGTGCGAAGTAAATATATCGGTTATAAATTCTTGTGTACCATCTTTTGCAAATTCAAATATATGGTATGCTTGTTTATTTTTGTGTTTGAAAAAGGCTTTAATCATCCTAAACGGGGTAGCGGTTATAACGATTGATTTTGCGGTAAAATCGGGCTCTGGGTCTGGTAATTCAAGCACATATGCTTCATTCGTAATCCATTTCTGAAAACCATTCAGATGTTCTTTTTCTTTGAAATTAAGAATATCTTCTTTTATATCATTAAGAACTCCGACGGGAACAATACTCATTTTAATGCCATGAGATTCAACTTCTTCTTTTATAAACATAAAATAACCTTCCTGTTATGATTAATAATTTATTTTCGTGATTATTTTTATTGTCTATATTAATCATATACTTTCTAAGATGACAACAGTATGTCATTTTAGATAAATTATTTTATATATTTTTTTGAAATCTTTACCGCCTTTTCTTTTATAATATCCCGTATATGTTCCGGCTCCAACACTTCTGCATATTCGCCGAAAGAAAAAATAAAACTGTATAATCCATTATCTTCCGGTTCTCGCTGTGTTACTGTGAAACTCCCGTCGTCATTTTTTATTATATGTTCTTCGTCATAATAATCATATACCCGGTAAGCCATTTCCGGGTCAATTTTCATAATAAGCGTAACTGCATTATTGGCGTATCTTTCATTAACCCCTTCATTTAAATTTTCGTCAGGGTTCAATAAAGTTCGTTCGGAAAATATTTCGTCTGTAACAGTAAGATTTCGCATTCTTGATAATTTATACAATCTGACACCTTTTTTCTCGAGACAGAAACCTTTGAAATACCAGGAATGCGCTTTGAACCATAATTGAATCGGTTCTACACGCCTGTGACGTTTTTCGCCGTAAGAATTGTAATAATCAAACTCTACTATACGTTTTTCAAAAATTGCAGTCTTAATACCGGAAGAAAAGTGACCTTCGCTGCCACTTCCCCAACTTGAAAAATCAACTTCAACCCAATTCGGCGAAGTTTTATTAAAAAATGAACTCAGTTTCTGTAGCACTTGCTCAGTTTTTTCGGTTTTGACCGCAGAAAGTCCTTGTAAAGCCGATAGAATCTCATCTTGTTCATGTTCATTAATGACAGATTTATTTAAAACAAAACCGTCTATAAGTTTAATACCGCCTCCGTTACCTTTACCTGCATAAACTGGAATCCCCGAAAGGCTTAAGGTATCTATATCTCGGAAAATTGTGCGTTTCGATACTCCTATATATTCGGCAAGCTCTTGTGCCGTGACATTCTTATTACTTAGCAGATAATATACAATTTTAAATAATCGTTCTATTTGCATTTTATGTTGCCTCTTATAGAATATAAGTTGTATTTATTTGACCAAATAAAATGTTACCATAAAAATATTAATATTTCAACAGAACGCTCCGATTTTCGGGGTGTTTTTACATTTTACAAACAGAGGAGCGTGATTTTATTGAAAATAGCACGGGTATTCCCGCGCCGTACCACCGCAACGCCTGATGATGAACTTGCTTTCACTACACCGCCGCCGAAAATCCTGCCCGATATTGACGAAGTGCATATATCGGTTACGTTTACCTATGACATGGAGAAAGCTGAACAGCTTGCCGAAGCGTGGTATAAAACAGGTTTACCAGTAAAATTGGGCGGTCCGGCGTTTAATGAACCGGGCGGCGAATTTGTGCCGGGACTCTATCTCAAGCAAGGTTATGTCATTACATCAAGAGGCTGTCCGAATCATTGTTATTTTTGTTCCGTTCCGAAGCGCGAGGGTTATGCTCTCCGCGAACTGCCGATTCGAGACGGTTTCAATATACTCGACGATAATCTTCTCGCCTGTTCTGAAAAGCATATACGGGAAGTTTTTGAAATGCTCAAACATCAGGTGGAAAAGCCTGTTTTCACGGGCGGTCTTGAAGCAAAGCTGTTGCAGTCATGGCACGTTGACCTACTCCGCGAGGCTAAAACGAAACGTATGTATTTCTCATATGACACGCCTGACGATTACGAGCTATTATCACAGGCGGGGCAATTATTACGCGACGGCGGTTTTACAAAAGCGTCGAATACTGCAAAATGTTATGTCCTCATTGGTTATCCGAGCGACACAATAGAAAAAGCCGGAAAACGTTTACGGGACACATGGAAAGCGGGCTTTTTTCCGTTCGCCATGCTATACCGCGACGAAAAAGGCGAAGTACAGCAGGACTGGAAACAGTTTCAACGCCTGTGGGTGCGCCCGCAGATTATATATCAAATGTTAAAGGAGGGAAACGATGCCTGAATATGACAGAGAAGCCGCCGCAGAGCGTCAGCAAGTTCGTACAACTGAATTGACTGGCAAACTTGAATCTGGGATGAAAGAACTATACGACAGCTACAAATATAAAGATTATCTGAAATCAATGTCGCATTTTCATCAGTACAGCAGTAAAAATATCATGCTCATTCACCAGCAGAAACCGGACGCTACAAGAATTGCTTCATACAAATTATGGGACGAGGAATTTAACCGCCACGTGAAAAAAGGTGAAACAGCGATATATATATACGCTCCGATTGCCGACAAAACGCCGGAGAAAAAGATGATGGAGAAACTCGACCCGGAGACAGGCGCACCGCTTCTGGACGAACACGGCAAGGTTATCATGGAAGAAATGACCGCCATGAGTAACGGAATAAAATTCAAACTCGTTCCCGTGTTCGATGTCAGCCAGACTTACGGAGAACCGTTGCCGGAACTTGTCGAAAATATTTCCGGCAATGTCGCGCATTACAAAACCTTTTTAGATACTCTCAAAACCGTGTCGCCCCTGCCTATTGTATTTGAACCTATGCAGGAAAATCAAGACGGTTATTGTAAATATGGCGAGAAAATCGGCATACGCGAAAATATGAGCGAAACACAAACTATTAGTGCGATTGTCCACGAAATCGCCCACGCGAGATTGCACGATAAATCAATCTCTGCCGAAAATACCGAACCTAAACCGAAAATAGTACAAGAAATCGAAGCGGAAAGTATTTCATACGTTGTTTGTCAACATTACGGAATAGAAACATCGCCTAATAGTTTCGGCTACCTCGCCGAGTATGGGAGTCGCGATATGTCGGAGTTAAAGGCTTCGCTTGATATTATCCGCAGAGAATCCAATAGCCTTATAAATTCTATTGATGAACAGTTTAATATTATTTGTAAAGAACGCAATATTGACCTTGCGGCAAAAGAGCCTGAGAAAGAAAAACCGCAAGATAATATTATTATGCCAGACCCAACAATCACTTTTAATCGTATGAATTTGTACGGTTATACCGACGACACTATGTTCCCGCTGACTATCGACCGCGCCGTCGAATTGTACAATCAAGACCATACTGTATATTTGCTTTATCCTGATAATACCGAAGCTATGGCGTTTGATTTGTCTGAAATTAAAAACCACGAGGGTATTTTTGGCATCGAACGTGACGAATGGCTTAACACGCAGGAATACAAGGATTTATCGGCTATGGCAAAAGTGCAAAATATCGAAGCAGCGAAAGAATCGGAGTTGATATACGGAAAAAACGACACATTTGCCATATATCAGCTATATGACGGTTCAGAAATGCGGGAGTTGCGTTTCGCAAGCACAGCAGAACTTGAACAACGGGGACTCGCGGTTGAACGCGGTAATTACGAACTTGTCTATATCGCACCGTTAGACGAATATACAACACTTGACGGAATTTTTCACAAATTCAATTTTAATATGCCTGATGATTTTTACGGACATAGTCTGTCCGTCAGCGATATTGTAGTAATCCAGAAGAACGGCGAAGTCACTTCCCATTATGTTGACAGTTTCGGCTTTACAGAACTGCCCGCATTTCTCGGAGTGGAAAAACAAAAAGATACCGTTAATAAAATTGAACACACAGGGGAGGAAAAACAAGATATGCCGAATGATGAACAACCAGAAATAGCAAAAAAAGATGTGCCTGTATATAAGTTTTCGGGGGAAACTGCCGTACAGAATGGGGAAATTGCAGCTTTCCGCGAGAGTTATAAACTGAACGTGGAGTGCGGACAGGCAATCGACAAAGCCATAATCGACTGTAATTATGAACAGTATCGTTACGATTTAAAAACCGCCGCCAAAAATGTGATAGAGGAATTTGGAGTTGACCGTGCGGCGTGGGTATTGGCTTCCAACGTTAATCATAACGATTGGGACGGGCGGTTGTCAAACACCAACAAGGCATGGGCGAAAGAGTTTGACACACTGAAACCCGATGTTCATCTTAATACACATCTCGCCATCCTTGACGGATTCGTTGACCGTTTCCGTGAAGCGGTGCGGGAAAAGCCATCATTGCTTGATACGCTCAATAAAAACGAGCAGAAAAGTAAACAGCAGAGCAAAAAGCCTGAAACTACCATTGATAATAAAAATAAATCAAAAAAATCTAACCGGGAGGATATATAATAATATGAATAGTTTTAAATTTTCGGCAGAGGAAATCAACCTCATGTGCATTTATGATACCACAAACCGGGTGAAGTTAATATCTGACATAAAAAACAATTTGCCCGATGTGTCCGACCCAGAGTTGATAGAAATTATGGAAACCGTGATTGATAAACTGGAGCATACAACAAATGAGGACTTCACAAGTATAAATTTTTTCCCCGCGAGCGAATTTGACGAAGATGAAAATTAACAAAAATCACTTTTCTTCAAATGTAATATCATATACAATCATAATAAAGTGATAATATTCTCTTCGTTGTATAAAAATAAACTTAGAAATTTATATTTTATTCATAAAGCATTCATTGACTCGCAAATCGTTTGACGGTGTATAATGAATATCAAAGAAAGGGGGCAGAAATCATGGAATTAATAAGTATAAGGCAAGTTTCGTTGGACTACGGTATTTCGAGGCAGATGTTGTCTTATTATGAAGAAGTGGGGCTGATAAAAAGTAGCCGCACAAACGCTTCCGCGTACAGAGTATATGATGAAGCTGCTGTTAAACGCTTACAGCAGATTATCTTACTTCGCAAACTGCAAGTCCCTATGAAAAAGATATGCGTTATTTTAAACAATCCGAAAGCCGCAACGGTGATTGAGATTTTCAAAGAAAGTATAGCTGAGATGGAAAAAGAAATATCAGCGTTATCGACCATTAAAGTTATACTGGGAAAATTTGTTTCTGAAATTGAAAAAATAACTGCTGTAAATATGAACCTTAATTTATTAACTGACGATTCCGTGCAGAAAATGGCTGAATCCCTCTCTTTAATCCAAAAAAATATTAAGGAGAATTATATGAGTATGAACGAATTAAACCAAGCGGCTGAAACGCTGGAAAAAGAAAAAGAAAAAAGTGTGAGTATCGTTTACCGCCCGCCTGCGACGATAGTGGAAATCAAGGGTGATTTCGGAGATAATCCTCGCGGAGACGGAAAGCACAGAAAAATTGTGGAGGACATAGCGAAAAAATTTATTGAGGATACGGACTTATTCAAAATCAAACCTGATATGAGAGTATTTATGCTCGGAGAGTGGTGGAATGATAAAGACCAAGACGCGGCATATATAACCATACCTGATGATATGGAAGTGCCGCCTCCATTTGCAAAACGTCAATACCCCGGCGGTTTGTATGCGGCGAGTACAGACTCGAATCTCGACCTTGTGCAATGGGCAGAGGACAGCGACAATTACGAATGGCACGACAACACTGGTAAAAGAGCTTATGGCTGGGAGTATTTCAACCCGTTTAATGTACACGGTTTGAGTGATTACGATTACGAGAAGGATTGGGCTTGTTCATATACCACGGAATTATGTCCCGTCAGGGAAGTTAAAAAATTATCGTACGATGAGAAAAAAAGGATTCATTCGGAGTTGGATAATATAATTTCACGTAGCGAACCGGTTGAGATAGATTTGGTGTCAATGATTTTACAAAAGAAAGACGGAGGAATATGCGAATTGAATTATCCGAACGGACTTCTTGAGCTAAAATATGACAATGGTTGGACCGAACTCGGTAAGATGCTGACTACCCAGCAATTCAATGCTCCGATAAAGATAGAATTGTGTGCTAAGACGGATAAGGGTACAACAGACGATGAAAATCTTTGGTTTGGATGCGCAGAAATTGACTTCGACTTATGCGACCAAGAAAAAAATGCGAAGCACAAAAAAAGAAATGCGTTGCAGATATATGACAGAACCAACGGGGGTGAAACGTGGAACATATATAAAAACTGCGGGGTAATACCTGCCAATGAGTTCATGGACATCGAGATTTTTCTTGGCAGGGAAAGCGTGGCACTCAGGGTAAACGGCGACCTGCGGCATTACAGCAGTGATTACGGGTATATAAGAGCATTAAAAGAAAATCGTGAATATAGTTTGGGAGCGGTTTGGGTCGGTACTATTCTGGGCTCGACGGTAACGGTGCAGTCGCTACGGGTGACGGAGATATAAACCATTATACAACTTAATAAAAAACAACATAAAAAGGCGGAGGAATCCGTCTTTTTTGCGTTTCAAAGGAGGTATGCAAAATTGCCCACAAAAGCACAGTTCTACGCCGCTCTCGCAGAACGGCACGCTCAACAGATTACAGAAAACAGTGAGAACTGGACGGATTTCCTCAGAACCGCCGGAAGGCTGTACAAATATCCGTTCGAGGAACAGCTGATGATACACGCCCAACGACCTGACGCTATGGCTGTCGCTCCGATTCATGTGTGGAATCACCCCATGAACCGATATGTACAGCGCGGCTCAAAAGGTATAGCCCTACTCGATATGACCGACAGTAAACCGCGACTAAAATATGTCTTTGATTACGCAGACACGGAGGACGGGCGGTATAATCCGCGCCGTCCGTTCATATGGCAGATGAAACCGGAACATGAACAACTCGTCGCGGAAGCCCTCGTAAAAATCTATGATATACCCGAATCGACAAAAGACATCGGCAGTATGTTATACGATATTGCGAGAGACCTTGTATCATATTATTATGAAGATAACGCCCGCGATATACGGTATGCAGTCGAGGGCAGTTTTCTTGAAGATTACGACGATTATAATATAGAAGTGGCGTTCAAAGAAGCTGCGACAGTCAGCACGGCATACGCATTAATGACGAGGTGCGGCATTGACCCTGCGAAATATATCAGCGACGAGGATTTTCAAACGGTTTACAATTTCAACTCGCCGACTGCCGTATATGCGCTTGGCAATGCCGTCAGCACGGTCACGGAGGACGTTCTGCGGGATATAGAAGTAACGATAAAATATTACGAGCGTGAATACTTTCGGCAAGACCGAAAGTCATACGCCGAAAGGAGCGAATCATATGGACGAGATGACATACAGCCGGAGCAGGGATTATCTTCTCCCGAATATATCGCTGACGGAGGAAACGGGCGAACTTCTCAGCAAATACGGACTGATGAGAATGACATATCTGAGGGAACACCGCCCAATACTGTACACGACGCTGACATTACAGGAGAAGCTGTACCCGCATTGTCTGGAAATCGAGATAACGGCGACAGAACGGCTGAATCAGCTAATGACGGATTTACAGTTACAAACTCCGCCGCCGGACAAATCAATCGACCCGATGGCATGGACGGTTCATATGAACAGTCTGAAAGCGCAAGCGGAGGAAACAATTCTGGCAGAACTAATCTACGATTAGAAAATACCAAACCACAGGCAGAAACGTCGTCCGAAAATGAAACGGACGGCGTTTTAATTTTCCCCGTTATACCTACCGAACAAGAGCAGATTGACGCTATCCGGCAAACGGAGGAAGTTTTTATAAATTCACAGCCAGCTGTAATCACGCAGGACGATATTGATAACGCTATTATGGCATGGAATGGCGATAATGAAAGCAAACAGCGTGTTTTAGATTATATGCGGGAAAACAGCAGAGCGCGTAATACCGTCGAATGGCTTAAAAACGAGTACGGCGGCGATTTACAGGCGTTTACTGTTTCCAAAGACGGTGCGGAAGATGTAACATTGTCGTGGCAGAAAGTACAGCGTCGTATCGGTCAGCTTATGGAAGCGGGTTTATTCGTTTTACCTGATGAGCAGACGAATGATGATATTCCGCTTGAACAGAGAACCGCCGAAATTAATAACCAGTCGGACATTTGGTATCGTGTCGGCGATACAGTATATTTTAATAATTCTGAATTTGAAATTATTAATATAACAGATAATGAAAATGGTGTTACCTTACGTAATACAAGCGGAGACTTATTTAGTTATAACCTCGAAACATTTGACGCATTGCTCTATACAAATAACCGTAACCGTGAACTACGGAGCGAGCGTATTAAATCTATCAATGAAATTCCCGCAGGAACAGAGTTATTGGGAAGCAATTCGGTTTGGCAAGAATACCAAGCACTTGAACGGCAGCATATTGACAAGATTATAATATATCAGATAGGCGATTTTTATGAAGTAATGGGGAGTGACGCGAGTGTTGTTGCCAAAACACTTGAAATAAATCTGACAAACCGTGATGTAGGGCTGCCGGAACGTGTCCCCATGTGCGGTTTTCCCGATTTCAAGCTTGATGATTATGTTGAAAAGCTCACAGACAACGGTTTCAGCGTGGCTGTGCGGCATACTGACGGCACGGTTATATTAAATGAAGTTGAGCAGCCAGAAATTCCCGAAGAATCGGGCTATATACTCACTTACAGATATATAAATGACCGCTTACTTGTTTCTAATGAATTTAACTATGACCCTGACGACCCAGATACTTTTTTACCTCCTAACGTCGCCCGTGTAGAACCTGACCACAGTATCGTTTGGCTTGATGAGAATTTACCTGAAGTTGAACGCCTTGAAATACAGCGAGTCGCGGAAACTGAATTTGACCGTTATAAGGAGCAAGCGGAAGCGAGAGGGCAGGCAATGTTTGATTTTGCTCTCTCTGTTGCGGAGGAGTATGATTTATCCCTTGAAAAACCGCCAGAAAATGAACAATTTAGCCTTTTTGATTTACCCGACGAATTTACGCCTGTTGAGCCAGAAACAGTTGATATTCCCGATAGTATAACAACCGAATCTCAACGTCCGCAAATATCCGCCGCTAATTTTCGTATAACCGACGACCATTTAGGTGAGGGCGGCGCAAAAACAAAATATGGTTATAACGTGACTGCAATCCAAATTCTGCAAGCTATTGAAGCCGAAAACCGCCATGCTACACCAGAAGAACAGGAGATATTATCACGGTATGTAGGCTGGGGTGGATTACCTCAAGCATTTGACCCTAATAACAAGCA
>WQYZ01000141.1 GCA_009780985.1 Oscillospiraceae bacterium
GAAGATAAAAATATCGACGTCAGGGTTGTTATACCTCTATATGAGGAAATAGTCTCAAAATATAAAGAACAGCTTGAATTCGTCGGAAAAATATACGTCGATTTGGGCTGGCGTCACCAGTACTGCGGGGTATTTAAAACCGTAGTCGGGGATATTGCATATTATTTTATAGACAATGAGTATTACTTTAAACGCGCCGACTGTTACGGATTTTTTGACGACGGCGAACGATTCGCGTTTTTCGGCAAGGCTGTTTTGGACATACTCGAAATGATAGACTTTATCCCTGATATAATCCATATGCACGACTGGCAGTCCGCCATTGTCGCCGTATATCTTAAAACGACGTACGCTCATAAAGAAGAACTGAAAAATGTCAAAACTGTTTTCACAATTCATAATATAGAATATCAGGGCAAATACAATATGTCGATTCTTCAGGAAGTATTTGATATCCCGTTCAATTATAAGAATATTCTGGAATTTGACGGGGCGATTAATCTTATGAAAGGGGCTATGGTATGTTCTGATATTATCTCGACAGTGTCGCAGACATACGCAAAAGAGATACACGATTTCAGATACGCCCACGGACTTGACCCGATTATAAATATGCAGACGGCAAAAATACGCGGCATACTCAACGGCATAGACTATGAATCGTATAACCCTAAAACAGACTCGAAAATTTTCGCGAACTATGACAGCAACACCATAAACAATAAACTTGGGAATAAGCTGCAGCTTCAGACCGTTATGAATATGCAGAAAGACGAGCAGATCCCCGTTATAGGCGTAATCACAAGACTTGTAAGGCACAAGGGCATAGATCTGATAGTCGGGGCGATGAACGAGATTGTGAAACTGCCGATACAGCTTGTTATTCTGGGGAGCGGCGACAGGGAGTACGAATTGCTGTTTGAATCTTTCCACGAGCGTTTCCCGGAGAAAATCAGCGTAAAACTCGGGTTCAACAACGAGCTTGCGAGAAGAATATACGCCGGAGCAGATATGCTTTTGATGCCGTCCAAATTCGAGCCGTGCGGAATAAGCCAGATGATAGCGACAAGATACGGCACAGTGCCGCTTGTCAGGGAAACTGGCGGGCTTAAGGATTCTATAGTCCCGTATGAAGCCGACGGGGACAAAGGCATAGGATTTGTATTCTCGGAATATGTCAGCGACAGCATAATAGACGTAATCAACCGCGCCTGCGCAGTTTACCGCGACGCAAAAAAATGGCGCGAACTTGTGGAACGGGTTATGGAATGGGATTTCAGCTGGGGACAGTCGGCAAAAGAATATATAAAAATGTACGGCGGACTTTTGGGGAATAAATAAGCGGGGGTGATCTGATGCGTACCGTAAAGAATAAATATCCATCTTCAAAAGATTTATCGGAGGCTAAAATATTGTAGAAAATATAATAATGAATCCCGTTATCCATACAGTGGCATGGCTGTTTTCACGGATGATTTCGCCGAACAATTTTTATTGTATATTAAAGATATAAGATATTATGTTGACGAAGAATGCCAAGCCACAATTGAAGATCTAAAAAGTAAGTTTAATAAATCACAGGAGAAAAATTAATTGAATGGAAACAACAGAAAATAAAAATAATCAAGACAATCATGGGTATAAAAAACACAAATTGTTAAAAATAATAGAAGAAAAATTATCCGGATATTTCGGGTTAACCTGTGAAAACGCGTCTGCCGAGCATTTTTATAAAGCCGTCTCGGTGCTGACCAGAGATATTTTGTCTGAGAAACGCCGCGATTTCAGGCTTGAAACAAAGGCTAAAAAAGCGAAGAATGTATATTATCTCTGCATGGAGTTTCTTGTCGGGAAACAGCTGAAAAATAATATATACAATCTCGGCATAGAAAAGGAAATAGAAGAAATAATGACGGATTACAGTCTCACTCTTGAGGATTTGTATGAAAAAGACGTCGATCCGGGTCTCGGGAACGGCGGTTTGGGCAGACTTGCCGCCTGCTTTATGGACTCTTTGGCGACTTTGAAATATCCTGCGATGGGATATTCCATACTGTATGAATTGGGGTTGTTCAAACAGAAATTAATGGACGGATGGCAGGTTGAGTTTCCGGACGAGTGGCTCGACACGGGAGGAAGATTTTATTTGCTTCCGCGCACGGATTATACGGTCAAAGTAAATTTCGGCGGCGAATATGAAGAAAAATGGGACGACGATGGACATATGACTGCGGAATATAACAATTTTCAGGTTGTCGAGGCTATCCCGTACGATCTGACGATTTCGGGATATGATTCGGACGACGCGGCGGTTCTGCGTCTGTGGAAAGCAAAAAGCCCCGTAAGTATGGATGCGGCGATGTTTTCTCAGGGAGATTATGTCAGGGCGATGGAGGAAGCGGCAAGAATCGAGGTTATCTCAAAGGTTCTGTATCCTGCGGACAACCATGCGGAGGGAAAGACTCTGAGACTGAGACAGCAGTATTTTCTCGTCTCGGCTTCACTGCAAAATATAATCGCAAAGCATTTTCAGATATACCCGAATTTAGATAATCTGCACGAAAAGTGCGCGATTCATATAAACGATACCCACCCGACTTTTGCTATACCGGAGCTTATGCGTATTCTGATCGACGATTATAAATACAGCTGGGAAGACGCATGGAGCATTGTTACTAAAACGATGGCTTATACTAATCACACCATACTTCCGGAAGCCCTTGAGACTTGGCCCGAATCCCTCGTAAAGTCGAATATGCCGAGAGTATACGCTATTATATGCGAGATAAACCGCCGCCTGTGCGCCGATTTATGGGAAAAGTATACGGGGAACTGGGATAAGATTCAGCGGATGTCGATTATCGCATTCAATCAGATCCGTATGGCAAATTTGTGCATAGTCGGAGGACATTCGATAAACGGCGTGGCAAAACTTCATTCGGATATATTGAAAAACGAAATTTTCAAGGATTTTTACGAATACGCGCCTGAGAAATTCACAAACGTTACAAACGGCATAGCGTACCGGCGGTGGATTGTGCAGTCCAACCCGCTTCTGACCGGTTTATTGGACGACTGCATAGGTCCCGGTTACAGAAAGGACGCTTTTCTTCTCTGCGATTTCAAAAAGTTTGAAAAAGACGAAGGCGTTCTAAAAGAATTGAGCAGAATAAAACTCGAAAATAAAATATATTTAAGCAATTACGTCAAAAAATCTTTCGGTATCAGTTTAGACCCTGAATCTGTGTTCAACGTTCAGGTAAAAAGACTGCACGAGTATAAACGCCAGCTTCTGAACGTTCTGCGGATTATATCTCTGTACAACGATTTATTGGAAAATCCGAACCTTAAAATAACGCCCCAGACGTATATATTCGCGGCAAAAGCCGCTCCGAGTTACCAGATGGCAAAGCAGATAATTAAACTTATATACTGCCTTGGCGAGGACATAAAAAAACATCCGGCTGTAAACGCAAAACTGAACGTCGTATTTCTTGAAAATTATTCGGTTTCGCTCGCGGAAAAAATAATGCCGGCAAGCGAAGTTAGCCAGCAGATTTCGTTAGCCGGAAAAGAAGCGAGCGGGACGGGGAATATGAAGTTGATGATAAACGGAGCCGTGACAATAGGAACAATGGACGGCGCGAATATAGAAATACTTGAAGCCGTCGGCAAAGAAAATATATTTATATTCGGAATGACGGCGAAAGAAGTTGACGCTCTGTGGGCTGCCGGCTACGATCCCGACGATTATTACGTGCGCAACGAAAAACTGATTAAAGTTATCGTTTCGCTCAACAACGGGTTTAACGGGGTATCATTCAGCCACATCACAAAATATCTGTTGTCTGGGGATTATATCGCCGACCCGTTTATGTGTCTTGCGGATTTTGCGGATTATTACAGGGTTCACACGCAATTGGATTATGCGTATAACGACATATTCAAATGGAATAGAATGTCGCTTAATAATATAGCCTCAGCCGGTATTTTTGCTTCCGACAGATGTATTAAGGAATATGCCGAAAATATATGGCATGTTAAACCGCTGGAGTGAGAAGTATTAATCACCTATAATCCGTATGGACGAATGCAATTCGTCCATACGAAATTAATCCCCTCACAGATAAAACATAAGAAAGATATATAATATATGATTCCTGATTACACAGATAAAATAGATAAAGTTGAAAGCTGCGCGATTTACAGAATACCGTCGGGAGCAGTTCCTGACGGTACTTCCGTAAATATAAATATTTCGTTTGAAAATATTGACCGCGTAAGGAATATAAAAAATATAAACCTTGTTTTAGTTTATAACGATACGGAAACCAAAGTGTATAATATGAATAAAATCGACGGCAAGTTTGCCTTTTCGGTTGATATCGCCGTCGAAAAAGGCTTGTACTTTTATTATTTCGAGGTTGTATGTCAGGATAAAACGGAATATTATTACAAAAGCGAAAAACTGCCGTATCCCGACAACAACGCAAAAAAATGGCAGATTACGGTATATGACAAAAATTTTAAAACGCCGAATTTTTTCAAAGGAGGAATAATATATCACATATTTGTGGACAGGTTCGCCAAGTCGAAATCATGGGAGCCGGAAATCAGAAAAGGATTGGTTATCCACAATTCAACAGATGAAATTCCGTTTTATAAACCCGATGAAAACGGGAAAGTAAAAAACGAGGACGTCTACGGGGGCAATCTCGCGGGAATTATTGAAAAACTCGATTACCTTAAAGAGCTTAACGTAAATATCATATATTTAAGCCCGGTTTTTGAGGCAAATTCCAATCACAAATATAATACGGCGGACTATGAGAAAATCGACAGTATGTTCGGCGGCGACGATATTTTTGATAAACTGATAGAAGAAGCCGGCAAAAGAGGCATGAAAATAATCCTCGACGGGGTGTTCAACCATACGGGCGACGACAGCGTTTATTTTAACAAATACGGCAAATATGACAGCATAGGAGCATATCAGTCAAAAGAATCCAAGTATTTCGACTGGTACACATTTCGTGACTGGGACGCGGGTAAAGACGATTACGAATGCTGGTGGGGAGTGAAAAGCCTGCCGTCAATAAAAAAAGATCAGCCGGTATTCAGAGCATATATATGCGGAATCGGCGGGATTATAGAAAAATGGCTGAAACGCGGAATCGGCGGCTACAGAATAGATGTTGCGGACGAGCTTTCCAACAGAATGTTGAAAGATATAAACAAAGCCGCAAAAGAAACTTCGCCCGACAGCATAATCATAGGCGAAGTTTGGGAAGATGCGTCAAATAAAATTTCATACGGTCAGAGACGTCAGTATTTATTGGGTAACCAGCTTGATTCGGTTATGAATTACCCGCTGAAAGAGGCGATTATAAACTATCTGAAATTGGGAAATTCGTCGTTCATGTCGGAAGTTATGGATATGATAACCCGCAATTATCCCAAAGAGAGCATAGATTGTCTGATGAATATAATCGGCACGCACGACACTATGCGTATTCTGACGGCTCTCGGTTCGGAAAAATTTGAAGTTGACAAAGATATTATGGCGGAGTCAAAACTTTCAAGGACTGAGCGGGAAATCGGGACGGAACGGCTGAAAGCGGCTGTGTTAATGCAGATGACTTTGCCCGGTATTCCGTGTATATATTATGGCGACGAGGCTGGCGTCGAGGGTTACGGCGACCCGTTCAACCGCAGGTTCTTTCCGTGGGACAATATAGACGGAGAAATACATGACTTCTATAAAAAGATATGCAAAATCAGAAAAAGCAGCAAAGTTTTTGTTGACGGCGAATACAGACTTGTGAAAGAATGCGGCGGGCTGTTCTGTTATAAAAGAGTAAAACACGGTGAGGAAATATATGTTTACGTAAATTTATCGGACACATGTTATGACGTGAACGACTTGATTGGAGCAAACAACGGTTTTGTCAGTCTTTTGGACGGCGCGCCAGTCAAAGAAATCAAGGCAAATGGATTTGATATATTTTTGTGATTTATTGATAGAATAGAAAAGAGGCGAAATCACAATGACAATATACAAAAAATTTATTTTAAATATTCTAATTATTTCTACAATTCTATTATACGTCTCATCGTGCGTTAATAATGAAGCCAAATATCTTATCTTCCCCGGTAATTTTGACGATGTTAATCCCGCGTCGCCACTATCCTTACCATATACAGAAGATTTTAATAACGGCTCATTCAATAATGTTCAGGATTTTAATCCCGGGCTTAAATGGAAAATTGTCAAAGATAAAGGCAATAAAGTATTAAAATGTGTTGCAATTAATCCAGCAGAAGTGCCTATGGGTATGGATATATTTGACCTTATGATAGGTGATAAAACATGGACGAATTATACTTTTTCATTCGACTGCAAAATAGCAAAAGATTCTTATATATATTTCGCACCTTTTGCCGATACAAACGCAGATAATTACACAGATTATCCCCCCGGTCGCAACCCTTGGAGTTTACAGCTTGACTATGAAGGTGTTCTTATATATCAAACTGTTTTCGGTCACGACTGGCATTATATCGGAGAAAAATCTGATAAATTTGACAGCACCGGCACGCAGAAAACAAAACCCATTGATGGTTTTATTGCAGATAAATGGAATCATATTGAGCTTATTCCAGTAGGATTAGATTTGCAGATGACAATAAATGGAATCAACATTGGCAAAGTCGCTGAAATTCACGACGGCGAATCCGGTCGGGTATCAATCGGCGGCAATGTCGGCTGTATGTTCGATAATTTAAGTATAAAACCAGCAAATTAATATTTAAAAATCTAATATCCCGTTGTATTTACTGCAAATCCTCCAATTTTCTCTTATAATATTCGCACTTCTCAAAAATCTTATGGCACGAACATATATTATTATTTAAAATTTTATTTGTAAAAAGCAGGATTTTTCCTGTTTTTTTCTTTTTTTTGGAAAACAGGAAATGCGCCGTAAAATTTATAAATTTATATTTTACCTGATGTAAAAATAACAGCGATGCGTTTTTTAACAGGGCGCGTTTATATTTTTTCCTGATTTTGATTTTTAAGAATATATTGTTCGGCATAAATTTGGGGGGGATTTCCTTTCATGTTTTATAAATCCTATGCGTAAAACTTACCGATTATTCATATTATTTATATCGTTTATGCTATTTATACTGTCCATGATTTCCCAAACTTTGTCAGGGGCAAAAGATAACATACTCTTTTTATTCAAATCGTTTTCCTCAAAGCGGCAGATTTTCCTCATATCGCAGAAAGCGCAGCTGTCTAATTTGCCTTTGAACGGCTTTACGTTCGCTTTGCCGTTTGATAATTCGCACGCTATCTCGGAAAGAGAACTTGTCACATAACGCTCGAGTTTGCCGATTTGCTCAAGAGATGCCAGAACTCCCGAAGCGGTGCTTTTCTTGAAACTTATATTTTTGTCTGACTTTAATTTAATCGGAATATATCTTCCTTCGAGATTGTGTTCCATAGCGTTCAGGATTTTTTCGTCGCGCAGAAATAACCCGGAGCGCGTGAAACTTTTACTTTTTTCTTCGGATATTTCGCTGTCGGACATCTTTGCTTTTTTCTCATATTGCGGGCTTCTCGACGGCATATATAAAACTCCGGCGGGGATATTCCCGCCTGATTCGTTTCCTGATTTTTCAGAATAACGTCCCTGACCGTTGTGCCACACTGAGAATAAATATATAAACATCTGCAGGTTTAATCCGGCTAAAACGTCGGACAAATTAAATTTCTTCGAACCGGTCTTATAATCCACTATTCTTACGTAAACGTCATCGTCTTCTTTATATATGTCAACTCTGTCGATAACACCGGTAATTTTAAGTTTTCCTCTGTTCGGTATGTTTATCTCAACGGGATTTATGCTGTTATCCCGTATTTTGTCGGTTACCGTGAGTTCAAAATCTGCGGGAATGAAATCGCAGTGCTGAAATTCGTCGCGCAGATTTTTTATTATCTCAAAAATTATCTTATTCAGTCTTCTTAGCAGATATCTGAAACGCTCCGTTTTAAATTCATAGTCTTTTATGATACCGCCGAGATATTCGTCTATAATTTTTTCGCTTTCGGTTTTAATAAATTCGTCTGTGATGCTTTTAAATTCTATATTTTCGTCGCGTACTTTCAGCATAAAAATCTCTAAAATCTTGTGTATAAACCTGCCTATGTCGTTCATCTGCATTTTTGCGCTGCTCTCGGTTTTTAATCCCAGAACGTAACGGCAGAAATACGAAAACTGACAATTTACATATGTGTCAAGTCTTGTCGAGGACATGTTTAAATTATAAAATAACTTGTCCGCAATATCCCGATTAACCGTTAAATCAGTTTCTTTAAACGCTATATTTTTTGAATCCACTTTGTCTTTATAATCAATATTTCCCGAGAAATAATTTTTCAGAGCCGCGTTCAGAATTTTATCTTTGCCTGCGTTTACGCACATTTCTATAAAGCCGTTTTCTCCGCTTTCGAGAGTAAAAAATATATTCCCGAAATTTTCATCCTGAGTATATACTGGAACGTTCGGATACATGCTTATGATTTTATCGACTGCCACAGACGGCAACATAGCTTCCCCGTTTATATCGGCTTTTCTGTACGTCAGTATAACGCACTCGGACGCCGATGTCGCCGCGGTGTAAAAATAATACAGCTGGTCGTATGATTTTTGCAGGCAATCTGAAGAAAAGTCAAGTTTGTGAGATTTCAGCAGGGCTTTTTCCCTGTCCGAAAACAAATCGTCATCTTCGATTTTAGCCGGGAAAACGTCTGTATTCAAACCTAAAATAAAAGAGCATTTTTTATTTCCGCCGCTGCGCATTAAACCAGCTTTCAATACGATAACCTCGTCTATTGCCGTAGGGATTTTGCCGATATCCGCGTCGCTTATAATAAACCTGAAAAGTTCCGCATACTGTTTTAAATCCATCAGTTCGTTTCCGCATACAAGAACCATTTTCTGCAAAAGTTCCATGAGGATATTCCAGATTTGAACGGTCTCTGCCGCTTCTGTGATCTCGCCGTTTTCTTTTTGCTCTTTTGTCAGTTCCGCGAGACGCCCGTATGTGCCGAGCTCTTCCAAAAAATCCACAACTGCGCTTGTTATATTTTTGACCGTATTCGCGTTTATATCGGTCAAACCGCTTACTTTTCTCATAAAATGCACAACGGGAAGTATAAATTTTTTTCTTGCCGCGTTCAAACCAGCGAGGATTTCTTTTATATTTTCGTCCGTCTCGTCGTATTCGACATATCCGTCCGGGTGCATATTCCAGTCTGTACCATTATACCGCCGCAGTCCGTTTATCTGCCACGACGTTATATACAGTTCTATATCGTCTATTTCTTTATATGTCAAGCCGCACAAGCCGTTTTTTATATAGCCGTGTATATTCTGCAGTCTGAAGTCGTAGATAATCATATCAAATAACGACAATAACATCGACATAAGCGGTTTTGTGCTCAATTGCGTGCGCATTGACATAAACAGCGGTATGGTGTACTTTTCGAACACAGCGTCCAGAATGCCCTTATACGACAGTATATCCGAAACGATAATCTGTATATCTGAATAACGCCAGCCTTTTTCTCTTGTCAGGTACAGAATTTTTTTCGCGGCTGTTTCTGCCTCGTCAAATATTTTACTGCACTCGTAGATTTCGAGCTTATCTGCAAAATTATACTCCGGTATATTCGCGTTTCTTCTGTTTGTCCATAAATTTTTTTCAAGATACGTCAGAATATCGTTTTTAAATCTTTGCGGGGCATTGAGAAGAATATCGGTTGACTGTATGTTTTTGTCCCTGCACAAATCAGAGATAAAGTCCGACGTTTCTATAATTTTTGCGAATATATTTTCTTCCTCGAAATTGCTGAATCTTGACGGCGTATACTTATGCGTTATGTACACATTGTCCGCCTGGCTGAAAATTCGCGACAAAACGGCTTTTTGCCCGTTTGAAAAAGAATCGAACGAATCAAAAAATACGTTAGTGCCTGAAAAGAATTTTTTCTTTTTGCCGTCTTTACCGTCAGAAAAGTCCGTATACTCTGTATCGAGGAGAGAACATAAATACGTCATCTCGTCGGAAATATCGTACAAGTCCGAATTTACTCCGAAGTTTTTTTCGTAAACGGAATAGATAAGACTTATCTCGTTTATTTTCTTTGATATTTCTTCGTTTATGTTATGTTCAGTTGAATTAGCTGAATCTGATTTATTGATTTCCGCAGATGCGGTTTCGAGCATCAACGGCGAAACAAGTTCAAGTTTCATTGAATCGACAGTTTCGACCATTTTCTCGACAAATTCCATGTTGCCCGCGACTTTGCCGTAAAAATCCAGGACAGGGTCAAGAAGTTTGAGCGTTTTGTGCATAACGAGTTTTTTTACGGTGGAATCCGCATAGTCATACGCAATTTTCCCAACTTTGCGCGACACCCTCTGCGACATAATATCAAAACTCAGCGCTTCTATCCGAAGATTTGAAGCGTTGCCGAATTTTTCGGCGACTTTGCGTTCCGTCATAGCTGTCTCCTGTTCAGGGACAATCAAAAAGATGTCGAACTCTTTGTCGGGACGTTCCGAAATTCTTTCTTTCATCATGTTATACAAATATTCGCTTTTTCCGTAGCCGCTTCGTCCGAAAATCCTGTAGACCATATTATTTTTCTCCGATTTAAGAATTATGTATAGATTTAGTATACCACAACAAACGGCATATTTCAACATGATTTTGCAAAATATTATATATTCGGGAAACGGTAGGGGCGGGCATTGCCCGCCCCTAAATATATACATTTTGTAAAACCTCTATTTAAACAATCCCTCAATAACCTCGAGTATCTTAAATCTTATTACATACTTGCTGCTTTTGTCTTTTTTGAGGATTTGTATCTGGTCGTTCGTATATCCCGCGACGCCGAGTTCGTCTTCCACTTTTGAACCGGCTAAACATAACGGTGGAAACAATACGCACCACCAGTTTTTACCCTTGCCCGCTCCTATGAATATTCTGAGGGAATTATATTCGCCAGACGGGAAAAGAAAATCTTCGCCGTTTTCGTCGGTATACGTCTTCTCAGGATATATCTCTTTTGACAGCGTTGCGGTAACGTTGTAATTATAACCTTTTTGAATTATAAAATCTTCGATTTTATTTTCTATATCTTTTATTCCAGCCTGTATTTTTTCTGCGGCGTCGCTGACATTCGTGCTGTCTTTTGTGAGGTTGGCTATATCGCCGAGTATGTAGTCTCTCACTTCGAGTTTCAGATTCTGGTCTTCCTCACTGTCCGAATTTGCCAGAATGTGCAGCCTTATTATATCGCTATAAATTTTCTGTTCCCCGTTAATCGGCATAAAGGCGCAGAAACATGATATAATCAGCACGCACGCGCATACTGCCGCGATTATGTTTATTATTTTATTAGAATTAACCGATTTTATTGAATTTAAAAATTTTTTCATGATAACAATTCCTCTAATTTGTATTTATGTATTTGTTGGAATTATTACCCATTTTGGATTTGTTTATTCAAATAAAAAATTTTTATAAATTATGCGAACAAAATAGAATTTTTATGGTATAATTAAATAAATGTATGTGAACCCGTAGGGGCAATCCTTGCGGTTGCCCTTGTGTACACACACAGAAGTTAAGTTCACGGACGACCACACACAGCACGAACGCGTTCGTGAGGTCGCCCCTACGAAAACAATAAATCAAGTGAGGATTTGTTTATGAAGAAAATAATAAAATACAGAAATCTGTTTGTCTTTCTCGCACTCACGTTAATCTGTACATTTTCGTTTTCATTTACAGGGTGTTCAGGCTCGAAAAACGATACTATTTTCGGTTATATGGGAAATGGTAGCAACGCGGGACCAGGCGAGTCAAATTCAACGGCAGATTACAATCGTCAGCAACAATCATACAGCTCAGATGCAGAATATTCTATGCTTTCGGCAGACGGTTCAACACCGTCATCCCAGATGGTGGAGCGCAAAATCATACGCGACGCAAATATCACTATGGAAGTCGAAGACATCGAAAAATCCTATGATAATATTCTCGCCGCACTTGCGCAGTATAACGGCTATGAAGCAGGCAGGGATATGAATACGGATTCCGGCGGTTCGCCCAGAATAGGCGCGACACTGAAAATCCCCGCCGACAAACTCGATACGTTTATGGGCGATATACAAAAAGAAGGCAAACTTATAAGTTCGTCTATTTCGTCGTCCGA
>WQYZ01000142.1 GCA_009780985.1 Oscillospiraceae bacterium
GCCGTCAGGGTCAGTGCCTGTGTAAGTCGATTGATTCCCGCCGTTTATATCGACTTTTCCGCCGTCTTTATCTATTATTGTGGCTTTTCCGCTGCCTTCGTCGGTAACAGTTCCGTTTCCGTCAATAGCCGTATTTCCTGCGATTATTATTCTACCGTTTGCAATTTTCACCGTGTCGTGCGTTTTTATTACTGTTCCGTTCGGCAAATATATTTCTATTCCGTCGGCGGTGGGAACCTGCGTATTTACCGTAATGCCGTTCCTTACAACAGTATCGATGTCCTGAACGTAAGTATTTGCGGCGTCAGCAGAACTTAGCCATTTATTCAAATTCTTTGGATTAATATTGACTGTGGACCTATCCACGTTAACTTGCGATATAGTATCTGTTGAGACAGTATTGTCTGTACTGGTTTCGCTTGTATAACTTGAAATATTAAAATTATTCGAAGTATCAGAAGTTGTATTTACAACGGCGGCATTTACATTGCTTCCATTTCCGTTGTCGGACGTACCGATTGTATGTTTAAGCATACCGGGCAGTATATTTATAGCTCCGATAACAAGCACAACTGCCGCAACTGCGGGAATTATTTTCAACAGATTTATTCTTATGCTTCTGGTTTTTTTGTTTTTTTCAAAATTTAATATTTTATCAGTTATATCTACAAGGGTTTCGTCGCTTATATTATCTGTGAAACGTTCATCTCTCATAGCATTATTCCTCCTTTTGATAATAGTTTCTTTATTTTGTTTTTCAATCTGTTCAATCGCCCGTCAACTGCGTTTCGGTTTATACTAAAAGTTTTTGCGATTTCTTCGGGAGAGTAAAAATATATGTATTTCATACCAAATAAAATACTCTCCTGCTCGGTTAACTTCTTGAGTATATTTTCAACGAGCATTTGAAATTCGACGCCGTCTTCGACTCTTATAGAACCGCTTAACAAATCAATCTTTTCGTCCCCAATCAATTCGCCGGCTTTGTACCTATTGTCCCTGCAATAATTCAAGGCTATGGAACGCGCAATTACCGCAACAAACGCTCCCATACTCCCGCGTATTTCGTTGTACTGCTGTAATCTTTCCATCAGCGTCAGATATACCGTGTTCACGCAGTCGTCAATATCGCGGGCTTGTCCGAGGTTATTCAGAATCCTTGTTACAATCGTGCGTATCTGCAAATTATATTTTTCATAGAAGTTATTATTGATTTCGAGCATATTATTGTTCATTATTTCTGTACTTGCCACTTCAACATTTAATGAATCTATATAAATCCACACCTTTCTATAATATCCCGTTTTTGACGCGTCTATCTATATATACACATCAAACAATTAAAATCTTATGCGGATTTATAAAATATTTTTTATTTCTCATATTTTTATTATATAGATTACAAAACCAGTGTAATATTTGTTTTGTAATCTATATAGTTGATTCTATTTTACCGATATATTGCCCAAAATATACCAATTATTCTTTGTTTTCACGCTGTTCCCTATATTGTATGTAGGATTGCCCCCTACATCGCTGAAAAAACCTATCGCAATCCGGTAATCGCCCGGTTCTGCACTAAAATTTATATTTGCGCTCAAATCTGTAATGGTGCCGGGTGAAAAGCTTTTCGCATCCCAGTCGGTCGGAATTTCTCCGCTTACTTCCGCGTCATATTCGTTAAGCAACGTTAATTTAATTATGCAATCTGTAAATATTCTTGTAACTCCGGAATTTTCTATTGATACGGAAATATTGCTGTCCTGCCCGGAATCTATAATATTCATATATTTTGCCTGAACGACGGTAAAATGATAACCCATCATATTTGCTGCTTGTTTTATCAAATCTTCTTTTTTTGAAAGCATATACGCCGCATCATCGCCCCATTGCCCCATGCCTATATATGTGGGCTGGTTATTTTTTATGTTTTCTATAAATTCGTCGTCATTCCACTTTCTGTCGGCTGAATTTTCAAGACTTCTGAAACTCCCGAAAAATTCCCAGATAACCGGAAGTTTACCGAAAGCGTAGCTTAACTCGTCCCCGTTCGAACCTCCCCAGCCGATTTTGCCCATGAGACCGTCGCGCCTGTAAGTAACCCCGTTATCCACAGCCCACTTTTCCACATTTTTGTCTTTGTCGTCGCTGCCGTTACAGCATATTGCAAGCTGAGTTTTCTTGAAATTATCAATATAAGGCTGCCAGAGTTTTTTTAGGTCGTCGTCAGAGATAAACACGCTTGTCGCCTCAAATGGATAAAGATGATTTTCTCCCCAGTTTCCAAAATTCCGTATATCAATGAACGCAATATCGGGATTCCCGTCGTATTTCTCAGCCAGAGCTTCGGCAAATTTTGCGCATTCTTCTATATAAACAGGGTCATTCCATACAGGAATATAAAAACTAAGGTCGTCTGATGATTCTCCTTTTCCCATGGTATATTGCATTCCTTTATCAAATATCCAATCAGGAATCTGCTTCGGAGCTCCGGAAGTATTTACCGACATAACTCCGAAAGCAAACTGTTTGCCGCAGTTCTTCCAGTTTTCAATGGCATTGTCAATTATCGACCAATTATATACCCCTTCCTCAGGATTCAGGTCCGACCATGAAAAACGCATATATCCTGTGGAAGACAGGGCAAGGGTTTCGGGAGTCTGATTTGACGGATCTCCGTACAGAATCCAGCCCATTCCGGGATTTATAACCGGTTCGTCAGTTTTTACTGGATTCACAGTGATTTCCTCCGGAAGTACGCTTTCATTGTTGTCTTCTTTATTCACATTATTTCCCTTATTCTTGTCTTCTTTGTTGCTGCTGCCGGAACATCCTGCAAAAAATACTGTAAATGCAATAAAACATAGCGTAAAAAATATAGTAATCTTAAAATTTCTCATAAATATTCTCATTTCTTTTTTGATTAATTTTGTTATTGTACTTGATTTTTCATAGGAATTATAGATGATTTTTGTTAAGTTTTTATAAATTTACATTTTTGTTGCGGGTGTTATTGTATTCTTTTATTTTTTATGTTATAATATGTAAAATAAAATTTTTTAAAATATAATTTAAATTTAGGAGGGGTAACATAAAATGAATAAAAAATTTCGTATGGGCATAATTGGTTGCGGCGGCATATCAGGCTCGCATATCGGAGGGATAATGGCAAGTCCCGATTTGGAAGTAGTCGCGTTGTGTGATATACTGCCCGAAAAAATTAAAGAAAAACAGTTGCTTTGCGGTGTCGCCGACGGCGACGGCGTGCCCGACGATAACTGCTACAGCAATTATATTGAAATGCTGGATTCGGGAAAGATTGACGCCGTATCTATATGCACGCCTAATTATTTGCATTTTCAAATGGCTATGGAAGCCGTAAAACGCGGCATACCGTATGCCATAGAAAAACCCGTTTGCAATACTGCCGAAGAAGCGGCAATACTTCTCGAAGAGACCAAGAAAAAGAATATTCCCCACATGGTCTGTTTTTCGTACCGCTTTATAGCCGCCGCCCGTTATGCCCGCGACTTGGTTCAAAGCGGCGCGCTCGGCAACATATATCACATAAACGGCGAATATTTTCAGGGATGGGGACTGCCGAATCCCAAAACCGGCGCAGTCGGCTCGCTTGTCTGGCGTTTCATAAAAGAACAGACAATAACGGGCGCGCTCGGAGACCTCGGATGTCATTTAATCGACCTTGTTCGTTTCATCACCGGACGCGAGTTCACAAGAATCACAGCGGATTGTGACACTTTTATACATAAACGCCCCATTCCGGGTGAAAATATAATGGGCGATGTAACCGTTGACGATTATATCGACATAGTGGGGCAGTTGGAAGGACCGGTGGCAACAAATCTTTCTATATCACGATACGCTTACAGCAGGGGCAATTATCAAAGAGTCGAAATTTACGGGGATAACGGCGCGATACGTTATACGTTGGAAGACAGAGACCAGCTTGAAATCAATATCGGCAACGAACCCATGAAAAATGCACACCTCTGGTGCGCTGTGCCTACGCCTCACAAATATCATTCCGCGCAAATGCAGTCGTTCGCCGATATTTTAAACGGACGCGGCGACGGTCTTGCCGCGAATATGGAAGACGGCTGGAAAACTCAGAAAGTTATAGACGCCGCCGTTATCGCCGCTAATAATGTGGTAAAATTATGAAATGAATTAGTCGCTGCCTGTTGCTGCATGATTATTTCTGTCACTGAAAATTTCAATCAATATCATTGCACCCAATCGAAAACCATATGTAAAACATTCCTTGCCGTACATTCCCGACGATGAGCTTTGCATTTCATTCAGTTTGGTAAAGCGTTCGCTGTTGTTTTCGGACAATATCTCAGAAAAATATTCAATTTCATCGGAAATGGTATGATTCAATCTGCAATATTCAGGATTTGTTCTGGCATGGTTGATGATTTCGGAGGGAAATATTTCTCCGTCGAATAGTTGTTGCATTATGGTTTTGTTCATAAATTTACTCCTATTTATTATTTGAATTGTGAAATATTTTATTTTATTTAATGGATATATTATACTATATATCAAAACAAATATCAATTAACAAATTGTAAATAATATTAGATTTATCAAAAAAAAATATTTTAATTATTGAATATTTTATCTTGATAATTGTATATTTATGATATAATAAAAAAGAGGTATTATTAAGATGTCAATGAATTACAATAAACTTTGGAAATTACTTATAGATAGAGGAATTAATAAAACGGAATTAAGACTTAAAATAGGAATGGGTACATCTACACTTGCTAAAATGTCCGCAAATGAAAATGTCTCTCTTGATATAATTGAAAAGATTTGTGAATTGTTGCAGGTTCAACCGGGTGACATTATGGAATATGTATCAAACGTAAAAGATGACGAACAAAGCCCTCTTTCGTAAAGAGGGTGGCATGCGAGAACCCATTTATCATTGCAAAACTACGTAAAATCCGCGTGACGGGTGTTTTCATCCATCGCACCGACATCAGAATCGACAAAACACCCACCGCCTGCGGGCGGCACCCTCTTTCAAAAGAGGGCAAAGAATTAGTTTACGGACTGGTGTATATATACAAAATCCCCTGTATATTTATTGTACAAGGGATCTTTGTATGTGTTGTAATCAATTAAATCTATCCAATATATCCGCATATTGATACAATATCATTGCTTTCCGGTTTTTTTAATGCGCCGGAATTTACCGCCGCCGCGCCGTACCAGCCTATCATGCTGAAAGGCAATACATTATAGACGATAGGTTTTATATTCTCCGCTAAAAATTTCGGCGCGTGACCGCTCATTATTTTACAGGTTGCGTCGGCTATTTCTTTAAATATATCGCCCATTTTATTTATCGCCGGCTGCAATAACTCTATTGTTTTAGCATAGTCGTTATCAGGGCGCGAATCTGTATCGAGTACATCTTTGCCGTTGAATACCGGGAATTTAGCGGCATCGCGGTTATTTACGGATTCTAACATGATATTTTTAATTTCGCCGTAATTTTCCAAGATATGATAACTTAAAACGTCAAAATCGGCAAAAGAACAATTATAACATATATCTTCCCAGCCGCAGGTGCCGCCGAATCCGAAACAGCGGTACGGGTCTTTGTCTCCGTCGTAGTTTTTGCCGTAAATTGTTCCTGTTTCGTCACGGTATAATTTTGTTCTTGAAAAGTTTTGCTCTTTGTATCTGTCATGATAATTCCCGCTGCCGTGGAATAATGTCAGAATATAAAACGTCCACAATAAATTATTTTCAGGTAAATCGCATCCTCTAAAACCTATTTTTCTGATTTCAGGCAATGCGTCTTTTATCAGTCCTATGACTTCTCCGATTTTAGATACATAGTTTTTGTCCGCCATTTTATACCATTCTTTCATAAAATCTTCGGTAAATATAATTATATTAGTCTGATATTTACATTCGCCGACAGATTTTATCAGGTCATATCTCTCCAAAAGTGCGATTTCATCTTCCATATATACGCTTGATATGCCCATTTCTATAGATAATTCTCTTACCGTCATCGGAGTATAATATGCCGAGAGCAATATGTTTCCCGGGATTTTGCGCGCAAATAAATTTCTGTATTCATCGTTAGCCATGCCGTCATATATAACGTTATATTCAAATTTACCGGGGTTATAACTTTTTTCGCCGAATTCACGTTCCATGCCAATACCTTCTTTCAAAATTTTCCTTGCTTTAAACAGCAAGTATTTAACCATATTTTCAGAAATAGACAGAGTTTTCGCAACTTTGGAAACAGAATAATCTTTTGAATAATATAAAACCGCCGCTATCCGGTATTTTTCAGAAAGCAGAGACAACTCGCGCCTTAACAAATTTACCTCGTCGCTTAATATTAAAAGATTATCCAAATCGACGTTATCGTCAGGCAGATTTTCGTCAAGTTCATAAAAAGTCTGTTTTCGTCTTGCTTTTTTCTTGCACCAATTTTTATACACATTGTTTGCCACAGCCCACATAAAGTTATAAAAGGCTTTGTCGTCGCGAAGATTACAGGCTGATTTCAATATTTCCAAAAGGATATCCTGCGACAAATCCTCTGCTTCTTCTTTTGAGTTGGTGCGCGCAAGACAATATGAAAACACCGTTTTTGCAGTTTCTTCTATATACTGACTGACTTTTATCCGGTCCAAAATTTTCACCTCTCCGTCTGTTTTTCTGTTTTTGAAGTACTTCTATAATATAAGTGGAACGAATATTGACTCGGTTAATTGAAAATAATAAATAATTTATTTTTTCTTTTTATGTATTATTGTTTAATATGATTTTTTATATTATAATATATATAATTTAATTTATTATAAACAGTATTTGTTTTGCGTTGATGTTTAGTAAAAAAGTCGGGTCGTCACAATTAAAATGTTGTATAATATATTTATCTTAACAAGTTAAGAACAAATATAAAAATTTAAAAACAGGAGATATACAAATATGGAAAAAGTTATTGATACTATTGTATTCAAAGGAGCAGCTTTTGAAGTTATTGAGAAACCGGAGACAATTTATGCAGGCAAGGCAATTTATGCGAACAGCCTAAATGACACTGAAGAAGATATCAGCGAACGTTTAGATCATAAGCAAAAAGAAGATTTAAGCCAAGTAATTGATCGTGTTATGCCAGAACGCGATATACATATCAGTATTAATTATTGGCGGATAGGCGAAGCACTGCATGGATTGATATTTGCCAGAGAAACGACGACAGAAAATCAGCCTGAGGGAGTTGATGTGTTTAAAATGCCGGCATCTCTTTTCATTCGGGCATATACGGATAATAATACTGTACGGCTCATGTGTAAAGAAACTTGCGAAACATGGGAGTTATTCGGACTTATTAGAGGAGTCATGAATAAATACAATTTCAAAATGGCAACAAACGGAGCGCAGGAAATCGAGATCTATGATTCTAACGACCATAAAATCGGTTTTGCTTATGTCCCAGTTGAAAAAATAATATAAGCTTCTTCTGTCAATAGCGGACAGTGACAAAACATGTAGTTTTATTCCGGAAAATTAAGGAGAATTGCAAAATGGATTATTGCGAAACAATACAAAAGTCGATTGATTATATTGAAAATAATCTTGAAAATGAAATAGATTTGAAAAAAGTTGCCAAAGAATCATATATGGCTTTATCCAATTTCTACAAAATGTTCTTTACATACGTCGGTTATCCTGCAAACGAGTATATCCGGCTTCGCAGAATGTGCCTTGCCGCACAAGACCTTGAACATAATAACTGGCGTATCATAGATATTTCGACTAAATATCAATTTGAAAACGCAGATTCGTTTGCACGGACATTTAAACGGATAACAGGATTTTTACCGAGCGAGTACAGATACTTAGATAAAAACAACCATTATTTTAATTTTGAAAGGATAGATATTATGGCGAAAGTAATAGAAACAGAAGTAAAAAATCAATTACAGGACAATGAAAAATTTTATATTAATCAGCTTTTATGTAAAACCAATCATGAGTTAATTAAAGGCAAAGTGTTTTCTGACACCGAAAAGAAGAGTATAACAGATGTTTTTTTAGCCAATATCAGCAGTGAAGACGATATAGGGCGTTTTAATAAAGGCGTAAAATCTCCGCAGGACGGAAGAATCATGTATCCGTTGTTTTACATTCCGCCGTATAATCCCAAAAAATTCATTACAATAACCGGGGTTATGCCAAACACGCATATTTTTTCAACAAACCATTATGAGTTGGAAATACTTCGTCTGTTAGCTTTGTGGCGCAGAGATGATGAAAAAGTGCAAGATATGCTCGTCAAAACGAAAGAACGGCTTAAAACAACATGTTTCGGACAATTTTGCTCTGTAGGCGAATGTTTTGAAGCCTCTATTTCGGCATTAAGATTTTTGACAGCGGCTTTTCCTAATGAAATTGAGTGGATAAATAAATTAATAAATGGGATAAGCGAAAAAATGGATGCGCCGTCTAACGGAGGAAAAAGGCGTTCAGGTGTTTATCTTTATTACTGGCTTGCCCTTTCTGATTTGGATTTGCCGATAGCAGACGGCGAAATCAAGCGTTATTGTCCCGAATTAGAAAAGATAGCTGCCAAAAGAGTAAGTTACGACTCAGAGTATGATAAACTATTCAACCCAATATCTCTGTATATATCCCGTAATTGTTTATCGCGCTTTGCGGGGCACAGCCACATAAAAGAAAGTGAGGGATCTGTCGGAGACGACGGAAAGTTCGGTCTGACATACCCTAAGTATGATATAATTTATATAATGGAGCAACAAAAAGCAAAATAATATAAAAAAGTTCTTGCATTTTTTGAAAAGTTGTGATAGAATATAATAAATTAACAATAGTTAAAATAATCTTTCGGGAGGTGAAATGATGAACAATTCATTCAACGATAATTATATAAACAATTATATGGGCAAATTGACGCTTCTGCGCAATTATGTCGCCCGCATTTCGGCGTTTATGCCTGTCTGGGGTAGAAGTCTGTCCAAAATTAAATATAATTATATAAAAGTTGATTGAATCATCATTTCGCATTTACAAGTTTACATTTGAAAAATATAAGCGCGGTAAAAACGTTTGGATGAAGGTTTATTCATCTGAGCGTTTTTTTGCCGCTTTTTTATTATTGTATCGAAAGGGTTATTATTATGGTTGATATATCTGTGCATGAATTAAATAAATATTACGGTGCAAATCATGTTATAAAGGGAATTGATTTCGAAATTTACAGCGGCGAGAAAGTCGGATTATTAGGTAAAAACGGTTCCGGGAAAACAACGCTTTTTAAAATACTTTCCGGGATTGAATCATACGAGAGCGGGGCGGTGTCAAAAGCAAACGGCAGGAAAATTGAAATGCTTGACCAGATTCCTGTTTTTGATGAAAAATATACGGTTGAGGATATTTTATATCTTTCATTTAAAGAAATTTTGAATATTTACAATGAAATGAAAAAAATTGAGGGGGACGATACTCCCAGTATACTTGCAAAATACGGACGTCTGATGGAAGATTATGAAAGGCTCGGCGGGTATGAGACTGAGGTAAAAATAGATAAAATCTGCAGTGGAATGAATATAGATGAAACAATGAGAAAAATCTTGTTCAGTTCATTGAGCGGAGGAGAAAAAACGAGGGTAAATTTAGCGCGGATTTTATTGCGCGACTGCGATATACTTTTGCTTGACGAGCCTACGAACCATCTTGATTTGCAGTCGCTCGGCTGGGTTGAAAAATTCCTGAACGAATTTTCAGGGACGATTTTCGTTATATCGCATGACAGAGCTTTTCTGGATAACGTAATCGACAGGATAATAGAAATAGACGACGGGAAACTGAATTTTTACGAAGGCAATTACAGCTATTATGTCGAAGAAAAAGAAAGAAGATTTCTCAGCCAGACAGAATTATACGAACAGCAGCAGAAAAAAATACGTCAGCTTGAAACGGCTGCCAAACGTCTTCATGAATGGGCAAAACAATCCGATAATGCAAAACTGCACAGACGGGCGTTTGCGATTGAAAAACGCATTGAGAAAATGGATAAAATCGAAAAACCGCGCACAGGTCAAAAAATAGCCGAAGGATTCGGCGACAGCGGATTTTCAGGGAAAGAAATCATATTGCTTAATTCCGTATATAAGGCTTACGGCGGAAATAATCTTTTGAACGGCATAAATCTTAAAATCTACAGAAATGACAGAATTGCGCTTATCGGTGCGAACGGATGCGGAAAAACCACTCTTGTAAAATTAATTATAAATGAAGAAATATGCGACAGCGGCGATGTTAAAGTCGGAAACAGCGCCAGAACAGCTTATATGCCTCAGATTATCGAATTTGAAAATAACGAGCTGACCGTCTTGGAAACTTTACGCCATTTTATGGAATTAAGCGAAGAAAGGGCGCGTAATATCCTTGCCGGGTTTCATTTTAAGGCAAAAGACGTATTCAAAAAAGTCGGCTCGCTTTCCGGAGGGGAAAAGAGCCGTTTGAAATTATGTTTGCTGATGCAGAACAACATAAATTTTCTTATACTCGACGAACCGACAAATCATCTTGATATAGAGTCGAGAGAGTGGATCGAAGATGCTGTATATGATTTCAACGGCACAATATTGTTTATTTCCCACGACAGATATTTTTTAAGCAAATTCGCCGACAGAATATGGGATTTAAAAAATGGAGAAATAACGGAATATATAGGCGGCTTTGAGGAATACGCTGAAAAAATCAGTAAAACAACTGATAAGCAGAATACAAATGACAATAATAACGCAAATAAACAAAAGCCGCTGGTTATGCCCGTTAATTTATCATTTAAACAGCCAAAAAAGATAAAAAGATTCGAAGAACTCGAAAAATTGATTGCAGAAACAGAAGAAGAAATAAAAAATATAAATATCGAAATGGAATCTTCCGAAATCGAGAGAGACCACAAAAAACTGAATTTTTTATATGAAGATAAGCAAAATTTAGAAAACACCTTAAATTTTATGTATGATGAATGGCTGAATCTTTCGCAGGATAAATGATTTGCTTGAAAACATTATTTTTTATTTATTATTCAGGAGGATTACAATATATTATGAGATTATTTAAAATAAACGAACTTTCACATTCTTTCGGCAGCAGAAAACTTTTTGAAACCGGCAAAGAAGACGTAAAAGGGATCAGCAAGAGAATATTCGAAAAAGCGTCTGTAATGATTTGCGACAATGAACATATAGGTCTTGTCGGACCGAACGGCTGCGGTAAAACTACGTTTCTGAAAGTTTTGACGGGGGAAATCGTCCCTGACGTTTTTGATATGGAAATTCTGCCGGATATAAAAATCGGCTGGCTCGACCAGTACGCAAATATAGACAAAAATCTGACCGTCTATGAATATCTTGATGCAATATTTGTGGATTTATATGAGACAGATAAAGAAGTCGCGCAGATTTACGCGGCTTTACATGAATTGGACGGCGAGGCGCAAATTAAAGCGATAAACAAAGCCGAAAGATTAAATCAATTTCTTATATCAAAAGGATTTGACCAAATCTCGAAAAAAATCGAGAATGTTCTTATAGGTTTAGGTTTTTCTCCGTCTGATATGTATAAAAAAGTTGATATATTGAGCGGCGGTCAGAAAACCAAAATCATACTCGCGAAAATACTGTTGTCGGACAACGATATTTTAATTTTAGACGAGCCGACGAATTTTCTGGATATAAAGTATATCGCATGGCTTGGGGATTATCTTAAAAAGTTAAAATACAGCTTTATCGTAATATCCCACGACAGAATATTTCTGAATAAAATCGCCGATAAAATTATCGAGATTGCGAACGGAAAACTGAAAGTATATGAGGGAAATTACGACTATTATCTGAAAGAAAAACAACGCCGCGAGGCAATTCAAACCGAACAGCAGATTGCGCAGGCAAAATATATACAACGGTCTGAACAATATGTTCAAGAACATCTTTATTATAACTCAACCGGTGCAGGAAAAACAAAAGCGACATGGTTGAAAAAAATGTTGGAGAGATTAGAGCGAATAGAACTGCCTGAGGTTATAGTCAAACCGGATTTCAAGTTCAAGCATAAAAAAGGCGCGACTACAACAATACTCACAATAGAAAATTTAGAAATAGGTTATAACAACGCGGCAATTATGCCGCCGCTGTCTCTTAAAATCAACAAAGGCGATAAGATTATATTCAAAGGTTTCAACGGTATCGGCAAAACTA
>WQYZ01000143.1 GCA_009780985.1 Oscillospiraceae bacterium
ATTAAAGTATTATATTGTAAAAAATAATGCGGGCATAAAATTTAACAAATTACGCAAATAAATTCAAGAGCAGGTTTTCACCGGTAAGTCCTCAGCGTATAAACTCCGGGGGTTTGGGGGCAGAGCCCCCATTTTGTTTTTCTATATAAATTATCGTCGTATTAGACGGTAAAAAAAGTATAACATGAAAGGATGATTGAATTATGGACAATTATCAACATTTTAGACAGTATCGCAATAAAGATAAATCACAACTTTACGCAGACCTCGCGGAATGGACGGCGAAAGAACTGACCACTAAGCGCAATCACTGGATGAATTTCCTTGATACCGCTGCCCGGTTATATAAATATCCATTCCCCGACCAGTTGATGATTTACGCACAGCGACCAGACGTCATTGCCTGCGCTCCTATCGAAACGTGGAACGACAGTTTCAACAGATGGGTGCGGCGCGGCTCGAAAGGCATCGCGCTCATTGACGATACCGGCAATTACCCGCGGCTGAAATATGTTTTCGACGTTGCCGACACAGAGCCATCGTTATATAACTCGCGCCCGGTATATCTATGGGAAATGCGGCAGGAACACAAAATCACGGTTTTAGCTGAACTGTCGAAAGTGTACGACGATATTAGCGTTGACGATTCGCTCGCGGATTCATTCCGCAGCATTGCCAAACAGCTTACGGCGGAGTATTATATAGATAACGCCCGCGAGATACGGTTCAGCGCCGAAAACAGTTTTCTCGAAGAACTCGACGATGACAATCTCGGCATCATATTTGAAGGCGCATTATCTACAAGCGTTGCATATACGCTGATGTCGCGGTGCGGATTTGATACCGCCGAATATTTCGAGGAGGACGATTTTCAGGAGATATTCGACTTCAACACGCCCGACTTGATATACGCGCTGGGTACGGCGACAGGCGAACTGTCTGAACAAGTCCTGCGGGACATAGAAACCATAATAAAAAAATATGAGCGGTTGCATACCGCCGAAAGGAGCGAACAAGATTATGACCGAAATCCTTACTTACAAGAGAGCGGGAGATTATCTGCTCCCGAACATAATGCTGAACGAACCGCCGAGAGAGGCGACGGAGCCGTTGGGCAGGTACGCCCGAATGCGGAAAGCATTTCTGAAAGACCATCGGACGATAGCTTACAATCGCCTGTTGCTGACGGAGCAGTTATTTCCGCACTTGCGGGAAACGGAGGAAGCGGCGAACGCGAGATTGGAGCGGGTGATGAAAGTGCTGACGGCGAGGAATCCGTTACCCGACAAGACGAACGACCCGATGGGCTGGACGGCGTCGATGAACGCGCTGAAAGCGCAAGCGGACGAAATGGTTCTGAACGAACTGATTTACGTTTAAACGATAATTCCGCAACATATTCCCAGGTCGGGAATAACTTAATCGAATCTTTATCAGCCTCATCAATCACACCTGATGAGGCTGATACTATTTTACGTAGCGGCGGCAACGATTACGCCAGCCATCTGCGGATTGCCGCATATTTTTCAAAAGGCAAAACACCCGACGAAAATGCGGCATTTTTGCGCCGCGAATATTTACGGGGTAAATACGACCACGAAGAACGTCCGGGCGGCAAAGGATTTCAATTTGGTTCACAGCCGACTTCCATATGGTTCGACGAAACGGGCATCACAATAGAGCGCGGTAAAACCGCGCTTTCTGCGCGTGATTCCGCACATATCACATGGGAGCAAGCCGCCGCTCGTATCAAAGAATTATTCGATACGGGACGTTATGTTACGCACGAGATTTTCAGCGAAGCGGTTGACAATGAAAAATCCGAACTCGCCGGGGGGCTGTGGGATTTTTATAGGGATAATATGGAGTTCTTGCCGGATGAATGGCGGTCTGAACACGGCTACCCTGCGGATGTGGAAATCATCAAAAGTCTGCTTGATGACCCAAACGAACGGCAAGCTATACTTAACCGCCTTGAATCGGACGTTGCCTCATGGCACTCCAAAGCAGACAGGCACTCATGGCATGACCCCGACCATTTGCTTGTCGATATGCGAAACAGCATGATACCTCCCAATGATTTCCCCGCAGCAGACTTTCAATCAGTCAGCTATATGCCGTTCATCACCGACGACGAGGTTGACGCTTATCTTACGCAGGGCAGTCATTTCAGCGAAGGGAAATTCCGCATATTATCGTACTTTATGAACGACCATACGGAGAAAGAACGTATGGATTTTCTGAAAAACGAGTACGGACACGGCGGAGGCACATGGTCCGGCGTTGACGGCGGCTATACGGAAGCTACGCCGGGCAGTGGAATCACGCTCAAACGATCCGGCTGTGCAAATGTAAATTTGAACTGGAGCAGAGCCGCGCAGAGAATATCCGACCTTATTCAAAACGGACGATATATGACGCAATCAGAGCTTGACCGCATACCGGAGTATGAACACTTGATACTTGCGAGGCAGATAAAAAATTTTTATGCCGATTTACCAGACGAATATCAATGCCCTTTCGCGAAAGAACTTGACTTTTACTATCCACACGAAGCAGAATGGAATGCAATTAATAACTTTTTAGACGATAGCGAACATATAGAAACCGTGCTCGGCGAAATGCAGTATATTTACACAAATACGCCGGAAGAAGATAGATATTACAATTTGCGCAGAGAGGGATTTACGAACCTTGCGGCATATTACGAGGGAACATATACGCTGTTTCCGGGGCTTGACAATACACCAGAAATAGCACACACTCCAGTGGTTTTACCTCTGGTTTCACCGCAGTTGGCAGACGGAGAGCAAATATCATTATTCGCCGACGAACTGTTCCCCGCATTACCCAGCGTTGTTGAACAGCGTGAAAAAATCGACCAAAAATTACAGCAGGAAGCGGAAAACGCAGATAAGTCATTTATGAATATTAGCGACGCAGATAAAATACGGATAACGAATCAGTTTGCAGATAACCCGCGTTCACGCGAAATGGCGAATCTTGTCCGTGAAATCTACGGCGACAGCCTGAATATGCCGCTCCCGCAGGCGGTAAAACGCATTTCGGAACTCTTTGCAGACGGTAAGTTTGAATTATCAGAATATCGCAAACTCCCGATTTTACAGGAATGTGAACGGATTAAGCAGGAAAACGGCGATGCAGTCGTTATGTATCAGGTCGGTGATTTTTTCGAGATGTACGGCGCGGATGCAGAACTCGCGGCTGATGTTCTCGGCATTGTTGCGTTTGAGAGCCGCGACGGACTGCCCGAACCTGTTAAAACGACTGGTATTCCGAAGCATATGTTTGGCGAATATACGATAAAACTGCACGAAGCGGGACACAGATTAGCCGTATCTACGCTTACGGCTGACGGAAGCCGAAATGTATTTATATACGAGGCGACGCCTCCGATTGAGCCTGTACAATACAATATCGGCGACAGGCTTATGTATAACGGCAAGTTGCACGAGATTACGAAGATTGACAACTATGTTCAGCTACAAAACCGCGATATGACAAATCCCGCACGATACCCGATTTTTGACAATGTTGCCCTGCTACGCGATGATTTTGAGCGTATGCTTTCGGACGGTGAACTTGCGATTATGCCGCCTGATGTCATTCCCGAACCTGAAAAGCCGCTTGACTTTGACAGCATATCGCAGATGGTTTTGGACCGTGTGATGGCTGACACGAATTATGCAGAAACTCTCGCAAATGCGACAAGCCGCGCCTCGCTCCGGAATCCCTGCACTTGGGCGTTGGACCAGTCCATACGCGATCATGAACAGGACGAACCGCAGATTTACCGCGCATACTTTTGGGACGACGATTTCAACGACAGGCTGTTTGACTTTGTATTAAGGCAATCATGGGAACAACGGAAGCAACATGTAGCGGAAGTCAACTCTCAAACAGAAGCGGCAAAACCGACTGCCGAAAAACTGTTAAGCCAGTACGGAACCGACTATTATTTGTTTCACTTCCCCGAAAATAACGAAGTTCCCGCCGAATTAAGCATTGATACGCTTTCGCTGATAACCGAAAAAGCCGAACATTATGTAATTTGCGCCGATGCGCTTAATCTATCAGAAGATGATTTGACGAAATATAATATTGAGTTTCGTAAAATGCCGCGCGACTTTGAACTGCTGCCGGAAACAGTCCGGGAGAAAATCAACGAGATAAATCCCGGTTATATGGAAGACCTGATATGTTCAGAGTTAGTCTTACGCGGTTATGATATATACGGCGATTTGATAAAAGACGGGGTGATGGATTACCGCACTCACGGCGGCAGGGGCAATGTTCAGGATATTGCGGATTTCATTGAGAACGAATATCTTGCCGAAGAAACCGAACAAACTCCCGAACTTGACGAAATAGAAAGCACGGTCGTACCATCAACAGAGCGAGATATATCTGAGCCGTCAACAATCGTACCGTCGCCTGTGTTTTTTGTGGATTGGGATTCGGCACAGTATGATTTCGACTTAAATTTATATAACGACCGCGATATTATAGGGTATAACAAAGACGGCGTAGAGTACAGAGCCGGACGGAGCGGCAGTCTGAATTATATTACAAACACAGGCGCGTTTTGGGGTAGCAATACCGTTCCCGGCAATATATATGAACAGATAAACACCTACAAAAATGGTGAACTGACGAACGAACAGGTTCGGGAAAATTATTTGAATGTTTTGGAGACATTCAGAAATTACAGAATCGCAGACCTTGAACGTACCAACACTGATTTAATTGATGTATTGAATAACGGGCTTATATCACAAGCAGAGAAAGACACCGTTTCGAGTATGTTTAAAAATAGTGCCGTGAATCATGATATAACTGTGCTTTTATCTGAAAGTTATAACGGCACAGTCGAAACTATGATGCTGACGGGCGGTGAAATTGCGGACTATTCTGCTACATCTGAAAGTCTGACTATAGAAATCATCGACAAATTCGATACAAAACTCAGTTTTACATGGGTTGACATTGCGCCCGTCGTTCGCGTATTAGCACAGCAATGGGAAGCAAAACCAATCGAACTTGAACCACCTGAATCCGTTGAATTACCAACACAGATGTCTATTACGCAAACTAAACCGGAACGAAAAACTAACGCAACCCCGACGAATTACCGCATAACTGACGACCGCTTAGGCGAGGGCGGAGCAAAGACGAAATTTCGTAATAATATCAATGCAATCATTACTCTGCATGACATTGAATTTGAGAAAAGAGCCGCGACATCAGAAGAACAGGAAATTTTGTCGAAATATGTGGGCTGGGGCGGTTTGCCGCAGGCATTCGACCCGGATAACGCGCAGTGGACGAATGAATATCTTGAACTCAACTCCGCTCTGTCGCCGAACGAATGGGAATCGGCGCGGGCTTCCACATTGAATGCACATTATACCTCGCCGACTGTCATCAGAGCTATTTATGATACCGTTGAGCGGCTCGGTTTCAAAAGTGGTAACATTTTGGAGCCGTCATGCGGAGTGGGCAACTTTTTCGGACTCTTGCCCGATGATATGAAAAGCTCTAAACTATATGGCATAGAACTCGACAGCGTGACCGGAAAAATCGCGCAACTGTTATATCCGAACGCAGACATCAAAATAACAGGCTATGAAAAATCTGATATGCCTGATAATTTCATGGATTTGGCGATTGGCAATATACCGTTCGGCGGTTACGGCGTGGCTGATAAACGCTACGATAAATATAATCTATATATTCACGACTATTTTTTCGCGAAAACGCTTGATAAAGTGCGTCCCGGCGGTATTATCGCATTTATCACATCAAAAGGCACCCTCGACAAACAGAATCCTGAAGTGCGGAAATATATCGCGCAGAGAGCAGAATTGCTTGGAGCGGTTAGATTGCCGAACAATGCTTTCCTGAGAAACGCCGGAACCGAAGTCACGAGCGACATCATATTCCTGCAAAAACGCGACCGTCCCATCGACATTGAACCTGATTGGGTGCATTTGGGCTTGACAGACGACGGCGTACCAATTAACCGATATTTCATCGACAACCCGGAAATGTTGCTCGGCACAATGGCGTTTGATGACCGAATGTACGGCAAAGAAAAAGATACAACGTGCAACCCGATAGAGGGCGCGGATTTAGCAGAACAGCTAAAAACCGCGCTCTCGTATATTCGTGGACAATATACTATTGAGGAACTTGACGACCTCGACGGCGTTGACGACCACGCCATACCAGCAGACAGTAATGTCAAAAATTTCAGTTACGCCGACGTTGACGGTATGGTATATTTCCGCGAAAACTCTCTGATGTACCCGGTTGACCTGCCTGCGGCTACGCTTGAACGAATCAGAGGTATGATAGGACTGCGCAAATGTGTTCACAGGCTCATTGATTTACAGCTTGACGAACACAGCGAGCCGGAAATCAGAATACAGCAAACGGAACTGAATGACTTATACGACAGTTTCATCACACAATTCGGGCTGATTAACAGTCAGGCGAATAACAGGGCGTTCAATGCTGACAGCGCGTATTATCTGCTTTGCTCGCTCGAAATAATCGACGAGGACGGCAACCTCGAACGAAAAGCTGATATGTTCACCAAGCGCACTATTAAGCAAAAAACAGTTATAACTCACGTTGATACGGCAAGCGAAGCACTGGCGGTTTCACTCGGCGAAAAAGCCTGCGTTGATATGGCATATATGTCCGAATTGACGGGCTTCACGCCCGAAAAACTCTATCAGGATTTAGAGGGTATTATATTTTACAATTTTGGTAATCCTGACCGTTCGCTGCCACCTTTCAATCCTGAAACAATGAAACTGCACGAAAAATTTCTGCTCGTTACATCAGATGAATATTTATCAGGGAATGTGCGGGATAAATTATATGTGATAAAAAAATTCAACGAAGGTGTCGGGGACATTTGGCAAGGCGTAGATATTACCGTAAACGTGAAAGCACTCGAAGCGGCACAGCCCAAAGACCTCACTGCCTCTGAAATCGCCGTGCGTCTCGGCTCGACTTGGATTGACCCGGAATATATTCAGCAGTTTATGTACGAACTTCTGAACACATCATATTACAATAAAAAAGTGTATCAGGTAAAGTATCACTCGTACACGGGTGAATGGCAGGTAACAGGGAAAGGTAAGGCGCAGTACAGCGACATTCACGCCACCGTCACCTACGGCACAAGCCGCATGAACGCTTACCAGATTATAGATGATACGTTAAATTTACGCGATGCGCGTGTTTACGACTACAACAAGGACGCTGACGGAAACGATAAGCGTGTGCTCAATAAAAAAGAAACGACGCTCGCCCAGCAGAAGCAGGAGCAAATCAAACAGGCGTTCAGGGACTGGATATGGAAAGACCCCGAACGCAGACAAGCCCTTGTTCGAAAGTATAATGATATGTTCAACAGTATCAAACCCCGCGAGTACGACGGCAGTCATATCGTTTTTTCAGGCATTTCGCCGGAGATAACCCTGCGTCCCCATCAGCTTAATGCAATCGCGCATATACTGTACGGCGGTAATACGCTGTTGGCGCATGAAGTAGGAGCAGGTAAGACGTTTGAAATGGTGGGCGCAGCTATGGAATCGAAACGGCTCGGATTGTGCCAGAAATCGTTGTTCGCAGTCCCGAATCATTTGACCGAACAATGGGCGGGTGAATTCCTGCGGTTATATCCGTCCGCGAATATACTCGTGGCGACAAAAAAAGACTTCGAAATGCGGAACCGCAAGAAATTCTGCGCTAAAATTGCGACAGGGGATTACGATGCGGTCATAATCGGGCACAGCCAGATGGAAAAAATCCCGATGAGCCAAGAGCGTCAGGAACGGCTGTTGAACGAGCAAATCTGGGAAATCGAGGAGGGCATACGCGAACTCAAAGCGTCAAACGGCGAACGGTTTTCTATAAAACAACTCGAAAAGACGAAAAAATCACTCGAAGTGAGGCTTGCGAAGTTACTCGAATCGAAAAAGCGCGACGATGTAGTGACCTTTGAACAGCTTGGCGTTGACAGGTTGTTCATAGATGAAGCACATGCTTTCAAAGATTTATAATATAAAGGGTATTTCGGAGAAGTACCTAATATATTAGGCAGTTCCTACGTTTGCGGCATAGACGGAAGGCATAAATAACGGCGAAATGTACCTTGACAAACACCGACCTTGTTCGGTCATAGAAACTTTATACAATTTCGAGTTCAACATAATGCAGGAATCAGTTGTAAAATTTTTCAATATTTCGAAAAATACCTTACCAAAACGCCGTAAAAAGTGCGTTATACGAGAGATGTTTCAAATCTCTGAAAAAACGATGATAAAAAAATATGTAAATATTATATGAACATCTCGAAAAATACCCTCCCAAAATGCCTTAAAATTTGCGTTATATAGGGGGATATAAAAATTTATATATTTTTTTCTGTTGAAAGGACTATATAAATTCTCTTAACAGGGGGTACAAAACGCCTATAAAAGTGCATTATATAGGAGGACTTTTTCCCTTTCTGTCCGCTACGGCGGGCAACTGAACCATGACAAGTGAATACCGCAGCCGGTCAGATACCGGGAAATATAGCTTTGCCATGACACGTCGGAGGCGTCGAGCGAAGCGAGTATTACCCGGATAGCTGAAAGCCGCAAGTAATAATATAACCGTCCCTGAGCGCGAAAGTAGCGTACAGGCGCGATGACGGAAAGGATTACAGAGCGGCTATAAGTGAAACGCGCCTAATGTCAAACAAGGCAGGACGCAGGAACGGGACTGGGATGAAAGCGGAACAAGGCTATGCTGGGATTTTCCTCCGAGAAATTTCGGTTACCCCGTCTTGAAAAGCATAGGGGTAGGTCTGCTTATAGTCCGAAATTATATTTATATTATTTTATTTATGTTGAAAAAGGAGTCAGTCTATGAAAACAGCCGCAGAAAAATGCGCGGTAACGATGCCCAAAGAGGCGGAACCGGTAAAACTGCTGAAACGGATTGGCTCAACATTGTACAAAGTGTCAATCTATTTCAGCGAGAACAGCAAAGAAACATTAGAAGATAAAATCCTCAGGTTGATAGAACGGGAGGTACACGACAATGTTTGACGTACAATATGCCGCAGATGTACAGGACTGCCGGAAAGAGGCAGAGATGAACAAAAGAACCACCAAAATAACCGCTCTGTACGAGCGGTTATCACGCGACGACGAGTTGGAGGGCGAGAGCAACTCCATCACCAATCAGAAACAGATTCTGGAAACATATGCCCGGCAACATGGATTTACAAACTGTGTACACTTCACCGACGACGGAGTGACGGGAACATCGTTCAACCGTCCCGGGCTGAACGCGATGTTAGAGGAAGTCAAAGCAGGAAACATAGCCGTCTGCATCGTAAAAGATCAAAGCCGCATCGGGCGCGATGTGCTGGAAGTCGGTCTGTTGAAACGTACATTCGAGGAAAACAATGTGCGGTTCATCGCCGCCAACGACAATCTCGACACGGCGAACGGATTCGATATTATGTCGATATTCCGCGATGTTTTCAACGAATGGTATGTTGCAGACACCAGCAAAAAAATCAAGGCTTCTGCCCGTTCCAGAGGCTCTGTGGGCAAACCGCTTTCGTATAATGCGATATACGGTTATGTAAAGTCGCCGGACGACAAAAACGTTTGGCTGATAGACCCCGAAGCTGCCGATGTTGTGCGGAAAATTTTCGGCATGGCATTTAACGGAATGGGACCGTATCAGATAGCGCGCAATTTGTCGGCGACAAAAGTCGAAAAACCATCTGCGTATTTCGCCAGGACGAAAGGCTGGATAGACAGCAGTTCCGGCGAACCGTATGCGTGGAACGGCGGCACAGTTGCCGCAATCCTCAAAAAACCAGAATATGTCGGTCATACCGTGAATTTCAGGACACGCAAGGAATCATACAAGAGCAGGAAGTTCACGTACAACCCAAAAGAAGACTGGAAAATATTCGAGGACACGCACCCAGCCATAATAGACATTGAAACATTCGAGACTGTGCAGAGATTGCGCGGAACTCCGCGCCGCGCAGATAGCTGCGGCGAAGCGAATCCGTTGACGGGACTGCTGTACTGCGCTAACTGCGGCAAAAAAATGTACAACAGCAGACAGAAAAACACACACTACGACGAACGCCGTTTCGGTAGAGTATATAAGCACAAGGTCGCGAATTTTTATATCTGCTCAACCAACAGCCTGTCAAAAGGTGTATTCAGCGAAAAATGTTCTCAGCATTATATTCGCACGGAAGTCGTGCGGGAACTTATACTTGATTCAATAAAAAACATCAGCGATTATGTACGTGAAAACGAATCTGTGTTTGTCGAAAAAATCCGCGAAACATCGGCAATTAGGCAGGAGGAAACAGTGAAAGTAAGCAAACGTAAATTTGTGCAGAACGAACGGCGAATAATCGAGCTTGATAAATTGTTCAAGAAAATCTACGAGGATAACGCCACAGGCAGGCTTAATGACAGACGTTTTGAGCAGCTTTCTGACGAATACGAACGGGAGCAGGCTGAACTGGAAACGCAGAACGCCGCACTTCAAGCCGAAATTGACGCTTTTACCGCCAACAGCGTTAAAGCTGACAGATTTATCGAAATCGTCCGCAGATATACGGAGTTTGATGTACTTACGACGCCGATGTTAAATGAATTTGTTGAAAAAGTAATCGTCCACGAGGCGGACAAATCGAGCGGCGAACGTGTTCAGGAAGTTTATATAGTGTTTAATTTCATTGGCAGGTTCGATGTTCCAAGGGAAGAAATTCCGCCTACGCCGGAGGAACTCGCGGAACAGGAAAAGCGGCGGGAAAAACTTGCGAAACAACGCGAGAGTAACCGCCGTTGGTACGAGCGGAAAAAAGCTGAACGAATTGCCATTATGTAATTGCTTTATAAAATTATCATAACTATACCTTCTCTGGAAAACTGGGGAGGGTATTTTTATGTCGGGAGAAAAAACATAAAAAGTAAAATGTAACGAAATAGTCGTTTAAAATCGCCGTAAAATCTACGGCTTTGAGGATTTATTTAGGGTTAGATGTATTTATGTATATAATTTCAGAAATAACAGATCATAGCGTTACATACTGTAAATGTTAAAGGAACGGCGGCGGTGCAGAACATTTAACATTAAGAAAATATAATTGTTATCATTAACAGAAGGAGTAAACAAATAATATGGCAAAGGAAAGATTGAGCAATTTACAAAAATGGATACTTGTGAACTGTTATCGAATGACGGTTTTGCGTGATAATACCAAACTAAGTCCGTTATCGGGCAGAAATTCACCGGACGATAAATATATCTTCTTTAGAGACGATATATTATTATCGTATTTTAATCTGAAATCAAGCAGAAAAGGCACATTTTTGGAAGTGCACCATTTCAGAGAGAGCAAAGCATATTACGGCGCACAGGCGGCTGTAAGCCGGACGTTGAAAAATTTACAGGAAAAAGGGTATATTTGCGAAATGCAAATATATGACAGAGTTATATTGACCAAAAAAGGCAAGGAAAAAGCTAAGGAGTTAAATGTTAAAGGGTACAGTAGCGGTACGCAACCTTTAACCACAAGCCAAAACAACGATATAATCATCGTTTATTAATTAAAATCATATCTACGGGAGGGAATATTATGCAAAAGTTGAAACGCAACATCGCTCTGACATTCCGCGTGAGCGCAGATGAGCAGGAGCAAATCAAGCAAAAAATGGAGTTGGCAGGAATCCACAATTTACGGGCGTTTCTGCTCAAAATGGCGTTGACTGGCAGGGTGATACAGCTTGACCTGACCAATGTTCGCGAGTGTTCGTGTCTGCTCGGCAACATCGCCGGTAACGTCAATCAGATAGCCAAATGCGCCAACGAAACCGGCAGTATTTATGCCGACGACATCGCCGGTATTCAGGCTCAAATGGCGGAATTTCGTGCGCAACAGAACAAAACAATAAAAATATTATCAAACATACTGGAGATATAACGATATGGATAACTTAAAAATATTCAGCATACAGGACGTCGAAGCGGAGCCGGTATCATGGCTGTGGGAGCCGTATATTCCATACGGCAAAATCACGATCATACAGGGTGACCCCGGCGACGGAAAAACTACGATGGCTCTGGCTATCGCCGCCGCTGTCACAAACGGTGAATCATTATCA
>WQYZ01000144.1 GCA_009780985.1 Oscillospiraceae bacterium
ACAGTGAAAATTTTTTGAACGTCGCGCCAGTATTCGCACATGGAAACGGAACAGGCTCAATGGGTTGTGTAATGATTGCTCCGCCGATATTCCTGTCCGAAGACGAAGCTCTTGCAATTATCAAAAGTGCGTCGGCAGATGAAGGTCTTACGTTTAATGCCAATCCGCCGGGATATGTAGCCACAAAAAATAAAACCGAAACAAAATATCCGTGGGAGTGGGAAAATAAATATGTATTGGGCAGCGGGAGCGTCGGATTAAATTTATATGACAATAAAAAAGGAGTAGCGGTTACATATATATCTATGGAAGAATCAGAAGAAATTTTTCCGAACGGTCCGTGGGCTTCTGTTACCGATTATCAGCCGAAAAAACTTGCCGAAATGACTGTAGAAGATTTTTCCCAGCAGAAAGGCGATATTGCAGTGGGCGTTTTCTACGATCCCGGGACCGATTGGGAAGATGAGGAACAAAAGCAGGTACTTGACGAATATGAGGCAGGAATCCGCGAAATACCAAGTAATGCAAGTCAAGACGAATACGCTCAAAAATATAATGAGATTTTCTCAGAGTATGAAGCAGGTATGAAAGTATTTTTAGAAGAACAACTCCGCGCACAAGTCCGCGACTTCATAGAGTGGCTGCAAGGACAGGGGATTATATAATTAACAAATAACAATTAATAAATTTACGGAGATTAAACCATGAAAGCAAGAATATCCGTCGCGCCCGTGAAAAAATACGCGCCGCCGAAATATCCGACGCTCACAGCCGCGAACCGCGAACCCGCGCTTCTGCGAAAGTTGCCGTCGCGCTGGCAGAAAAACGCCGCCGTAGTCGCGGCGGTGGGTATGCTCGGCGTGATTTCATTATCCTCATGTGGAATTTTGAGTTCAAAAGTCAAGGGTTATAATCCCAACAGTGAAAATTTTTTAAACGTCGCTCCGGTGTTCATACACGGCGCGGGTACGGGGTCTATGGGCTGTATGATGATTGCTCCGCCTGTGTTCCTGTCTGAAGAAGAAGCTCTCGCAGTCATAAAAAATGAGACGGAGAACTCCGGCTTAGACTTTTCCGCCGAACTGCCCGAATATATTGCTTCGTCAAATAAAAAAACATATGAGAAAAAGTACAGCTGGGAACGGTATCCCGAAAATGAGCGATTAGGCGACGGCAGTGTCGGCTTGGATCTATATGACGGAAAAAACGGCATCGCTCTTGCATATATATCTATGGACGAAGCGCAGATAACGACCGACACATACAGCGGCATAAGTTTAGACGCTATTTTGGACGGAACCGAAGTAGTGCCGATGGGCTGGAATTCGTATCCGCGCGAACTGGCTGAATTAACGGCAGATGATTTTTCACAGCAAAGGGGCGATATTGATGTAGGTGTTTTCTACGACCCGGGTATAGATTGGACTAATGAAGAACAAAAACAGATATTTGATGATTACTTATCAAAATCAAATGAAATATTTAAAACGTATGTTAATGAGGAAGCTGGCAATATAGAGGACGAAAACAGAGATGAATTCACCGAAAAAATGGACGAAATCAATGCAGAGTATGAAACAGATATGAAGTTGTATATAGAAGAGCAGCTCCGCGCACAAGTACGTGACTTTATAGAGTGGCTGCAAGGGCAGGGAATTATATAATAATTAGAGTACTGAGGGAAAGCAGACCACCCCGTCACGCGATTTAACGTCGTGCTGCAATTCTTACAAAAAATCTCGCGTGCCACCCCTCCCCAGAGGGGAATTTCGTCTAACATCCGAGATTGTGCTAAATTCCCCTCTGGGGAGGGGTGGCGTCGCAGAACAATATAAAAATTTTCATTACGACATTCAATGCGACGACGGGGTGGTCTTTCATGAGAATTACGATTAGAAAGGGGGATAAGAATTTATGCACTTAACACTACATATTACAAACAAATGCAATTTGCAGTGTAAATATTGCTACGTCAGTCAGGGCGCGGAAACTATGATGCGTGAGACGGCGTATGCCGCAGTCGATTTGGCGGCGGGCGACGCTAAGGCAAAAAAACCGTGCGGACTTATCTTCTTCGGCGGCGAACCGCTCGTCGAGCGCGAACTCATATATGATATAGTAAAATATTCGCAGAAAATAAAAAAAGAAACCGGTCAGGTTTTTTATTACAAGATGACCACGAACGGTACGCTTTTAGACGAGGATTTCTTGAAATTTTCACGCAGTATCAACATGATGCTCGGATTTTCGCATGACGGTTACGCTCAGGACGACTGCCGCGTTTTCCATGACGGAACGGGCACGGCGAAAATTCTTGAAGAAAAAATCCCGCTTCTTCTGAAATACCAGCCGTACGCCGTCGCGATGTGCACAGTAAATCCCGAAACTGTAAGCAAATTAGCGTCTTCTGTGGAATGGCTTTTTAACAAAGGCTTCCGGTATATTACTGTATCACTCAATTACGATAAATCAGCAAAGTGGGATAATAAAAGTCTTGCTGTACTTGAAAGCGAATATAAAAAGTTAGCGGAGCTTTATATCAAATGGACGAGGGAAAACATGAAATTTTATCTCTCGTGTTTTGAGATGAAAATATTGTCGCATTTGCGCGGCGAAAAATACTGCGAAGACCGCTGTCAGCTGGGGCGCAAACAAATATCTGTCGCGCCCGACGGCAGATTATATCCGTGCGTCCAGTTTGTAGGCGACGCCGGGTATGAAATGGGCGACGTATTTTCGGGCGTGGACGCTGAGAAAAGAAAAATTATAGAACAAAAAGGTTCTGTCAATCCTCCTGCCTGCGAAAACTGCGCAATCAACAAGAGGTGTAATCATACGTGCGGCTGTCTCAACCGTCAAGCGACTGGCAGTATTGCCGAAGTGTCGCCGGTTCAGTGCGCGCATGAGCGCATATTGCTCCCGATTGCCGATTCTATAGCTGAAAAACTGTATAAAGAAAGAAATTCGCTGTTCATACATAAACATTACAACGACTTTTATCCTATTCTCTCATTGATTGAGGATAAAACGGCTAATAGAATAAAATATTAATATAACAAATAAATCCGTAAAAATCACTCACATTTTGCGAGTTTTTTAATATAATAGTAAAAAAGAGGGGTGTTGGATTTATGCGAAAAAACGGCTGGAAATATCAAAATATAATAGATATAAACAAACCTATGGATTATGCCTGCTTAGAGGAAAATATCCGTGAAATGGAAAGAATTTTTAAGTCTACGAAATCAATCGAAAGAGTAATAATCGGCAAAAGTTATTTGGGCAAAAATATAAATCTTATAAAAATCGGGGACGGCGCGCATAAAGTCATATATATCGGCGCGCACCACGCCATGGAATGGCTGACCTCGATTATTCTTATGCGTTTTGCCGAAGATTTCTGCAAAAGTTATATTTTTAACGAAAAAATGTACGCTTATGATCCGGAGTACGTTCTGCAAGCCCGTACGGTTTATATTGTCCCAATGTTGAATCCCGACGGGGTTGATTTGGCAATACACGGACTTGAAGTCGATAATCCCGTGCGCTCCCGGCTTATTCAGATGAACAAAGGCTCCGAAGATTTTTCTAAATGGCAGGCAAATGCGCGCGGCGTCGATCTGAATCATAATTACGATGCGGATTTTAATCTTCTTAAAGAAATTGAAATGCAATCCGGCATAACTGAACCGTGTGCAACGCGTTACGGCGGGGAGTATCCTGAAAGCGAACCGGAAGTAGCCTCGCTTGCGTCGCTCATACGCTCCGACACGGATATATCAGTTCTTGTTGCGCTTCATACGCAGGGCGAAGAAATTTACTGGCGTTATAAAGATATAATCCCGCCGAAAGCAAAAATGCTCGCAAATCTTATAAAAAAAGCGACGGGATATGAACTCGAGTATCCCGGTGAAGATATAGCGTCGTACGGCGGATGTAAAGACTGGTTTATCTCGACGTTCAACCGTCCCGGGTTTACTATCGAGTGCGGTAAAGGCAAAAATCCCCTGCCAATATCGGATTTTGTGACAATATATAACTATATTGCCGAAGCCCTTATGCTTTTGGCTATGAATTAAATATAATTTTATAATTGCATATAAATTTTTTATATAACTGTTGACAAACAAGAAATGTTTTGGTATAATAAATTATATAAATAATTTAAGTGAGGACGATTAGCTCAGTTGGTAGAGCATCTGCTTGACGTGCAGAGGGTCAGGGATTCGAGTTCCTTATCGTCCATTAACGCAAAATCATAGAAAAGTCCGTAATGCTGATAATTACAGACTTTTCTATGATTTTCTTATTTTGTATTAAAATGTCTTATTTCCTAGATACGTCTTATTTCGTCGCAGCTTATCTCTCCGTCCAGACTTTTTCGATATAACTGACAGCCTGATTTATCTGTTCAATCCAATCCACAATAAATAATATCTCCTTTCGCATATTTAATATTTATACGTTAATTATACATCATACTGTTTTACTTTGCCCGTTATTTAGATAACGAAAAATATAGGTTTTAAAATAATACTGATATGTTCATATTTTAGCCGATTTCCATTTTTTTATCTTATACTTATCCAACAATTTTTCACCGTTTTTGTAAAAGATATTACGCTTGTCGTCGTCGCTGATATCTGCGGAAAGAACAGCCCCTATACCATGATGAGTATCAAACCACGGCAAATCCGTGCCGAATAAAATCCGGTCGGAGCCGACTGTATCGCATAACAGTTCAATCGCGCCGCGGTTATCCATAACTGCCGTAAGCTCGCATATAATATTCGGGCAGTCCCTTGCGATCTCTGCGCCGTGCCGCCAATCGTCATGAAAACTGTGACCGCATATAAAAATCGCGTCAGGGTAACGGTCAGCAATTTTTTTTACGACATCGGCGCCGTCGTTGACGCTGTTTCCCCAAGTGTGCAATAATGCCGGCAGGCGGTTCGCGTTCATATATTCCAAAAACGGTCTATATGCGTCGTCTGTAAGCGGCGTGGAATGAAAATCGGCGTGGAATTTGAAACCGAAATAATATTTTCTGTTTTTTTCAAACCTGTCAACAGTTTCTTTATAATTTGTCCTGTTCGGAATAATTGAATTATACGCTAAAAAATACTCGGGAAAACGTTTTACCTCGTTTAAATTGTACGCTTCTTCAAATTCAGCGTAATCCAGAGCGTAATGCGAACAGAATACGGTCAGTTTCGTATTGCACCGTTTCATTGTTTCTATCATTTTTTCAGGACAGTTCGAGGGAAAATATATGCCTGTCGTACAGTGCATATGCGCATGAAAATCCAGTATATAGCAGTCTTCAAGTCTGCCGGATTCCCAGAAAGCCTGTGCAAGCTGCGATTTATTGTTAATCATAATACGCCTCCCGTAAAAGTTTTTTCAGATTTTCTCCGGCTATTTTACGCTTGTCATCTTCGCTTATCTCGGCATGCTTTATAACCAGCATATGCGCGCCCATATATGATACCGGAAACCCGCTCCCGAATAAAATCCTCTCAGCCGGATATTTTTTCAGCATATCTTTCAGACCTGAGTCCGTCAGCATATAAGTCATGTCTAAACACAAATTAGGGTATGAATCAAGAAAGGGACGCAGAAAACGGTCGCTGGGCCAGCAGTCCGCATATGTGAGTATAACTGTCAAGTCAGGAAAATCACGCATAATATCGTCAGCCTGCTCAAGCGTCAACCCGCGCTCAGTATTTAACAAAACAGGGATTTTGCGTTCACAAGCCATTTCTAAATAGTTTCCTATAACGTTTTTACGCGGAAGATACCTGTGAGCTTTCGGATTTATAATAAGTGCGGCGATATTGTTTTGCTTCATCAACTGCGGCAAAATACACGGGGCGGGAATTTCGTCTGTGCAAGACGGGAGTAACAGCCATACTCCTTTTAAAATATCTTTATCTTTTATGTCTTCCGCCAATGAACTATTGGCAAGTACCGCTTCATTTATTGTTTTTTTCACCAAACCGCCGGAAATTCCGGCATTTTTCATATGACCTAATAATTCGTCTATATCGGCGCAACATTCTAAATTTTCCGTCGCCGTCTGCGGTCCGTAGTTTAAGTTGCAGTCCCAAAATTCTAATTCCATAATATTCTCCTAAATAGAAATTTTTCTGAATATAAATGCTTATACTATTCGCTTATGCTTCCGCAATATCCGCTTTGATTCTGCTCACCAATTCAATATATCGAGGGTCGTCTTGAAGTTTTTTGTAGTAATCTTTGTTTTCAAGTATTTTTAATAAGTACGGCAACATCCTTGCGGAAGCCCCCCTTTCTTTTGTTTCTGTTATCATATCCAAATACGGCGAAGTGTATTTGAGTTCCTTGCTTGTGCGGCGTTCATCTTGATACGCATCATAACCTTTAGCGTGTTCATACGCGTTTTCTAATGCTTCAAACATTTCGTCAATCCTGTTTTGTCTGAAAAGCGTCCAGGAATAATTGATATAAAGTTCTTTCATATCGTGATGATAAAACCCGTAATCGCAGCTTTTATAAATATGTTTGTTTAATTTTACCAATATATCAACCGATTCGTCAATCACATCTTTGTCTTTAATATAACTGTTTGCTAAAAACCACATCAATTCTCTGATTTTATTTAACAGTGTAATTAACAGTTTTTGTTTGTACAGTACAGCGTCTTTGCCGTCAAACGCTTCTGCAAGCAGACTTTCTTTGCTGACATATATTTCATCGCATTGATTTGCTATCTCCATCGCTCTTTCTTTTTCGCCGCTTCTTGCGTAGATATAAACGAGCATTCGGCGGCAGTCGCTGCGGATTTTATCGTCGGTCGAATTAGCTAAAAGTTCTTCCATGATTTTTACAGCTTCTTCCCAATTTTCATACGACCTGTGTCTTTTATAATCCCACACGGGAAAATCCCAACCGTCGGTGTATTGGCGTGTTGTCATAGTGTATCCATAAGTGACGCCCCATTTGCTGTCAATCGCTTTCGCAAGACGTATCAGCAGCTTTTCTTCCGCCGGAAACTCCGCAAGGGCTGTCCGCATTAAATCAATCTGTTCCTGCGCTTTTCCCCATTCGCGTCCGATTGCGTCGTATTTTTCGCAGTATTCGTCGATTTTTCTGCGTTTCTCCGATGTGTCATGGTCGAAAAGAAAGTCGGTTGTCACATTAAAAAAATTTGCCAACGGCGCGATATATTCAATGTCGGGATAACTGTTTCCGCTCTCCCATTTTGATACTGCTTGACCTGTAACGCCGAGAATTTCCGCAAGATATTCCTGTGTTATATCGTCGCGTTTTCGTAACGCTTTTATTTTTGTTCCTATTTTAACATTCATAAAATCACTCCTGTAAATTAATGAATAAAACTTTTCACCGGTGTGATTTTATTATATCATTTGTAAATCAAAAATACAATTGCCAATTAGTTGTTTTAAATCCAATCAACAGTTGAATTTATATGATTAATAGACTTGTTCTAAAACCTAGAATTTATATGTAGAGCGTGGCATTCCGCCGAACGCGTTCGGCATACGCGCCGTGAATATACGCCAATGCGGGGGTTTCACACGGCGCGTATCGGAATCCGCGCCCTACGACAGGGTTTTAGAACACATCTAATTTTAATTGCAGGAAATATAAATTTTCTTCGTAAATTATTTTATATTTTTACAAGCTCCTGTCAGCGTAATTTATAACCTGCGCAACTTCTTCCATATTTACGTCCGACATATTGATATTTATCGTAAACCGCAGACAGCGCGAAAGAATGTCAAGCGACTTCTGGCACATATCGGGACTATATTGGACATTTCCGCGATAACTTGGATCATTCCAGGGATAACCTGCGGCAGTCGGCGAATGTTTTTCTATGATTGCTTCCCAGTTTTTGTAAATATGCCTGTCAGGAAAACCCGCTTCGTTATACACCGAACCGATATAAAGTCCCTGTTCGCCCATTAATTTCGCCATTCTTTTTGCCGCTTCGTTGTCTTTGGCAATAATCGAGAAGGAAAATCCGCATTCGCCGTCTGGATCGTCCACACGCTGCAATATGTAATTTGCGGGCTTATTGAGACATGACAGCAGCTTCTTTTTCAGCGAGCGCGTTTTGCCGAGTATCATATCAAGTTTTGACAACTGCACCCTCGCAACCGCCGCGCAGATTTCATTCCCTCGTATGCCCATCTGAGTGTACGGAGCTAATTTCGCCCCCTGCGACAACCCTGTTTTCCACATCGGCGAACCGGGGTCGTGAGCGTATATGCCGCGCAGGAAAATATCTTCGTCGTTGGCGAAAAATACGCCTCCCTCGCCGCAGGTGATGACTTTGTAGAAATTCAGGCTCCAAGCGAACGCATCCGAATTAACGCCGGTATATTCGCCGAAATATTTCGAGCCGATTGCCTGACACGCATCCTCTATAAGCGCAATATTATGCTTTTTACACACGGCTCTAACCGCGTTTATTCTGCCCGGTATACCCTGCATATGCACTAAGATGACAGCTTTTGTATATGGTGTGATTTTCTTCTCCACATCTTCCGGGTCCAATCCCAAAGATTCGTCAATCTCGGCTATCACTGGCACCGCGCCGGCATTTGTTACTGCTGAAGCCGTGGATATATACGTGTATGCCGGCACAATCACCTCGTCGCCCGGACCTATGCCGTTAGCCGACAGGCAGAGCGTCAGCGCGCTCGTACCCGAAGCGACCATCAGCGCGCCTTTTACGCCTATTTTTTCGCAGAGTTCATTTTCAAACAGGGGACATTCCCTTGTCTCATTTTCTCCCGGGTATCTGAACATTGTTTCGGGGTTTTTCAAGACCCTTGTAACTGCCTCAATTTCCCGTTCATCGACGGCGCCCCAGCCAAGACCGCCTCCCGGAAGCGGCGTCTTTATTATTTTTTCTGACATTTTAGATATTCCTCCTCTATTTATTTTAACTTCATTGTATTATATATCAAGGAAAAAAACAAGTAAAATACTGTCATATTATAGACAAAAACTATTCTTTATGATATAATAAAAACACTGGGAGGTATGATATGAATTTTTTTTACGAGCAGAAACATTATGAACGCAGTATAAGAATCTTAACCGAAAAATTTAAACTATTCAGTTACCCCGCTCATTGGCATTTAGAGCATGAGATCGTAGCTGTATTTTCAGGAAGTTTAAACGTCGGTTTTAATTTGCAGACCTATTCTTTATCTGCGGGGGAATTGATTTTTATCCCCGGAGGAAATATTCACTATTTTGAAGCTAAAAATATCGGCGATGGATGTTATATGATGTTTTCACCGACAATTTTAAATGAAGAATTAAATGGGTTTTCTTTCCCGCTGCTTATTAAAAACAACAACAATATTGATTTTTTTATTGGGTTATTTCAAAATATAAGCGACGAAATACAAAAATGCAGTACGGCATATGCGGATTTTATCAATTCGTATTTAAGATTGATTTCCGCATGGTTTATCCGTATCCGCACGACAGATAATATTATCAGTTCAAAAAGTATTAATACCGCCGATTTGGACAAAATAAAAAATTTACTTGAATATATAGAAAATAATTACGCTCAAAAAATAACTGTAAGCGCGGGGGCAAATATTCTGCATTTTAGCGAAAGTTACTTTAGTAAATATTTTAAAATATTCACTGGGACTACTTTTTCTAAATATATTAATTATATACGGATTAAAGCCGCCTGGGACATGTTAAAAACAACAAATGCAAAAATAACTGTAATTGCCGATAACTGCGGTTTTGAAAATATTCGGACGTTCAACCGCGAATTTAAAGCGCTGACCGGTATCACAGCCAAAGAATATAGGCAAAATGAAAAATTTATTTAATACAGGAGAAAACATATGGCTTTTTATGTATCTCCGAAAGGAAACAATGATAATCACGACACGCTCAGGAAAAATAAATAATTCTGCTTGACTTTTTGAACTTTGTTTGATATAATTGGGATTAATAGGTAAAATAAATTGGTTATTTTACCTACGGCAATATGCCATATTTGAAGATTTTATTATTTGCCGGCTTATGATATAATTATAAAAACAAATTAAATTAAAAATTGGGAGGTTATTATGATGAAAAATAAATTCCTGCGCATTACGTATATAATTATTGTTTTGATTTTGGCAATAACGGCGATAACTTCATGCGGTTCGTCAACATCGGGGAATAGTAATAAGGTCGCCGACAATACGGACGCTCAAATCAGTGATGGAAATCTAGGACAATCTGAAGCAACGACAGAAATAACGTTGAATTTACCTGACGTGGATATGAATGGTAAAACGTTTACTTTTTTAACCAGCGATTGGCCCGGGGAAGCGGTTTGGCATGTTACCGATATAACAGTGGAGGATCAGAATGGAGACGCTTTAAATGACGCTAAGTATACCAGAAATATAAATATTGAATCAAAGTATAACTGCAAGATTAATGAAATCAACGTTCCGAGCAGCGACGACGCAACCAGCAAGCTCAACAAATCCGTTAAAGCTCAGGACGGTGCGTACGACGTCTTTGTGAGCCGTATGCAGCTCTATCAGAATTTAGGGGCAAGCGGGACTATAATTGATTTACATAATCTTCAATACGTTGATTTTTCAAATCCGTGGTGGGACCAGAAATCCGTTGAGTCGCTGTCAATAGCAAATAAACTTTTTGCGGTATGCGGCGACATAACCACAATGGATAAAGCGGCTACTTCCGCGATTGTGTTCAACAAAAAACTGCTTGCCGATTATGCCTTGGACAATCCGTACAATCTTGTAAAAGACGGTAAATGGACTGTCGATAAATTTATGGAGATGTCGAAACAAATATCAAGCGATTTAAACGGCGACGGCAAAATGGACGAGAACGACCGTTACGGCTTATTGTATCAGCGCGATACCGTATTGTCGTTTTTCAGCGGCGGCGGCGATATGATCGCAAAAAAAGACGCAGACGATATACCTTATATAACATTAGGTGATGATTCAACGGTAACTGCGATGACTCATATACTTGAATCGCTCTACAACAAAGATTCATGCTTCAATGTTATGTTTCTCCCCGGCGATTTCAATGTGGGAATGAATACAATGTTCCAGAACGACCAGTCGCTGTTTATGTGGATAAGAATGATTAATATAGTTCCTCTCCGTTCAATGCCGACTGACTTCGGCATACTGCCTATCCCAAAGAAAGACGAAACGCAGGACTATTATTCGAGCGACGTAAATTCATGGACGGGCGTATGCCTGACCGTTCCGGCGACAAATACCGATTATGAGAATACGGGCATATTATTTGAAGCATATGCGGCGGAATCAAGTAAGACGGTGCAACCCGCTTATTATGACGTATTGCTTAATGGAATAATCGCGCGGGACGAGGAATCGCTCGATATGCTCAATATAATTTTCAAAAACAGGACTTATGACATTGGAGCTATCGGAATGTACGGCAAATTAAACGAAATACTGTATCTGCCGATGACATATGATTTAAATGTGGCGTCTTACGTTGAAAAAAGATTGCCTACAGCCGAAAAGGATATTCAAAAGTTAGTCGATAAAATAAACGCATTGAATTAAAGTTATATTTTTTAGTAAAGTAAAGAAAGGATTTAATTAACATGGATACAGCAACTCTCATTAAAAATCTCGAGAGACCTTCATCAAAAATAGATATGATTTTAGATACTGATACATATAACGAAATAGACGACCAGTTTGCCATAGCATATATGCTTGCGAACCGCGATAAACTCAATGTAAAAGCGATATATGCTGCGCCGTTTCACAACGACAAATCGTCCGGTCCGAAAGACGGTATGGAAAAAAGTTATGACGAAATAAAAAAAGTTCTGGCATTGATTGACAATACAAATGGAATAGAGGTTTACAAAGGTTCTGAGAATTATTTAAAAGATGAAAAAACGCCTGAAATATCGCCTGCTGCCGAACATCTTGTAAAATTGGCAGAAAAATACAGCGCGGATAGTCCGCTTTATGTTGCGTCA
>WQYZ01000145.1 GCA_009780985.1 Oscillospiraceae bacterium
ACAAAGAACATTACCGGTAAGACAATATATAAGGCATATTTTATTGGCATACAGACGATTGTTCCCGACGAAACAGATACATCGCTGACAACCGAACCGGAAACAGAAACGGCGGCTATTGGCGAATCTGTTGAACCAACACAGGAGACCGAATCAAAAATGACATGGATTGCCGACAAAATGGTAGATTATATTCCATTCATAATCGCGAGTTTTGCGGGAATCGTGCTTGGCGGCGGTGTAATGTATTATATAAAAACCAAAAAATTTAAAAAAGGAGCTAAATAACCACATGAAAACTAAAAAACTTATTATTTTATCTGTGACTGTTATTATGTTAATTAATATGAGCTTACCAACACTTGCGTACAATTACAATTTTGAGAGCGGGGTTGACTACAACGAGGCACTCGGCAGCCCGACAAACACGGATAATCCCGTTTCATTTGACCCTATGCAGGAAAACACGCGCCGGAACAAAGACGCGGCGTATATGCCGCCGCCATACTTTTATGGAAGCGGTGACATACCGACCGACCCGTCAAGTTTATATCATGATAATTCCGCTCCGTATAGTGTTAATACAAATGGTAGCGGTAGCAGTTCACCTTTGAACGGCTCTGATTCCAGCGGTACGCTTCCGCCTACATCAATATATAACCCTGATGTTATCAATACTCAGCCATTATATTATAGTGACGGGAGTATTGGGACGTTAGAATTTCCGCGATTCAATAAGACGATAAAAGTTTACGAAGGGGATAGCCTCGAAAATATGTTGCTTGGAGCGGGGCATTTTGAATCAACGTCGGCGTGGGACGGCAACTGCGCAATCGCCGCCCACAACAGAGGCGTACCGAATAATTTTATATTTCTCAAAGACATGGTAATAGGCGACAAAGTAAAATATGTCACGAAATACGGGCAAAGAACGTATGAAGTCATATCAACGACGCAGATTTCCGCTGACGATACATCAGGTTTGGCATGGTCTTCGGAGAATCTTTTGTCGCTTTATACCTGTGTAGAAAACGTACCCAGCCTGAGACTGCTGGTAGTTTGCAGAGAAACTACAAATTGACTTGTTTATCCGGCAGGTCATTTTTGCTTATATACCATACTTAAATAAATCGAAAGGCGCGGTGATTTTATACCTGACACATCATAAAAATCGAATAATAAATATGTAATCGGCGGGAAATCCCCGCTTTTTTATTTGTAGAAACACAATTTATAAATATCAGGAGAAATTTATTTATGAGTAAATTATTACAAAACGTGAAGACGCACAAAATAATATCCATTTTAATAGTGCTATTCATTGTACTCTCTATATTATTGGGAGTATCTTTACCCGTCTGGGGTGCGGACACTATTCAAATTTTAAGCCACGACATAGGCGCAAATCCAATTGGCATAGCATACGGCGGCAGTCAGATACACACCAGCGATGGCTATTACGTCGCAAGTGGCGTTGAATATCCGGCATATTGCCTCGACCCGTCCAAGCCCGGTGCAGGTGAAGCGGGCAGTTACTCTGTTACACTTTCGGATAGCATAACAGATCCGAAAATTTATGGCATTGTTTTGGCTGGGTATCCGTACAAAACCATCGACGAACTCGGCGTAGGCAATGATTGGGACGCGGAACTCGCGACAAAGCTGGCACTTCGAGCTTATCTAAACGGTTGGAATATAAACAGTTTTTCAGTGTACGGTTCGGACACAAGCGGCGAATACGCCGAAGTGTTAGCGGCAATAAAAAATATATACAACACAGGGATGAAAAATACGGTGATACCACCTGCGCCGTCTGTAACAGTTACGGCTACGGGTGGCAATACAATGACAGAAAATGGCGATAATCTCGTAAAAGAGTACACTGTCACATCGAATGTCACCATAAATAGTTATATTGTGGCGCTTCCGTCAAATGCTCCGGCTGGTACGAAAATAACGGCTTCGGATGGGGTGACTGAAAATACTACATTCAATGCAGGAGAAACGTTCAAACTGATAATCCCGAAAAGTAGCGTAACATCAGCAGGTTCGCTTACGCTTGACGTTACAGGGGAAGTTGCGAATCAAGTGATATTGTACGGTACGGCGAGCAGTTCATCATATCAGGATTATGCAGTGACAGGTTCGCCGCTCACTTTTAAGGACGCGAACGCATACGCGACATATGACGTTACAACGACCGAAACAACGGAGACACCTACAGAACCGACAACACAGCCTGACACATCTTCTCCTCCAACTACTACAGAAACAACTCCGCCCGAAACCACGACTCCACCTCCAGTTCCCGGCACTCTTGAGATTATAAAACTCGACGCTGGTACAAACACACCATTACCCGGAGCGGTATTCGAGATAAAAAACAAAGTAGGTAGTATTGTTTACACTGGTTCTACGGACGGCTCAGGCAAAATATCGCTGAGTTTGGACGCGGGATATTACAGCATTACTGAAATAACGCCTCCGCAAGGGTATGCGCTTGACCAAAATCCCCATAAAGATAATATTTTACTCCGCGAGGGCGAGACAACCACTGTGACTTTTACAGACAAAAAATTATCAAGTCTCGAAGTCACGAAAGTTGACGCAGATACGGGCACATTATTGCCAAATGCAACAATCAGAGTTGCCAAAAACGGCGGCACAGATTCATGGGACATTGTGACCAATGCTCTCGGCGTTGCCGTTTTAAAAGATATTCCGGACGACACTTATACCGTTACTGAAATCGTCGCGCCTGCTGGGTATATCCTCGATTCTGCGCCGCAAACCATAGTTTTACAGGCAGGTAAAATTGCAGCAATTACTCTCAAAGATAATGCAAAACCCGGAATTGTCATCAAAAAGTACGACGAAAATACGGGACTTGCGTTAGCCGGCGCAGAGTTTTCCGTCTCCAAAATGGACGGTCAAATCGTTTACGAAGGTATCACTGACGAAACGGGTATAATCAGGGTTGACAATCTTGACGCAAGGTAGTATAATATCACTGAAATCGCCGCTCCTGCCGGATATCTAAAGGCAGCGGAAAGTAAACAGGTGTATCTCGATGCAGGTAAATCTGTAGAGGTAAAATTTGATAACAGATTGCGACCGTCGTTGAAAATCATCAAAGTCGATTCGCAGACTAATCAACCATTGTCAGGCGCGAAATTTAAAGTCCAAAAGACCGAAAGTGCGACAGTTTCCGATTATGTTACCGACGCTAACGGTGAAATTATAATTCACGATTTGGACGAAGTGGTATATTCAGTTTGGGAAGTCGAAGCGCCTGACGGCTATTTGTGTAATTTTGAACACAAAGATATAAGCCTCGAATGGGGTACTACAAAACAATTGATTTTCACTAACACAGCGAAGCCGAAGTTAGAAATCAAGAAAATAGACGAAGCCACTGGGAAACCGCTTGCTAACGCGAAGTTCCGCGTCACAGCGACGGAAAGCAAAACGGTATCTGAGTATGTGACGGATAATACCGGGACGATTTTAATTGATAATCTGAACGAGGAAATATACTCGGTTGAGGAAATTGTCGCTCCATCGGGGTATTTGCTTGAAACACAGCACAAAGACATTTCTCTCGAAGCTGGCACAACAAAGACGTTAGTATTTACTGACAAGGCTTGCCCGAAGTTAGAAGTACAAAAAATAGATTCAATTACAAAACTGCCGATAGCTGGAGCAAAATTCCGAATTACAAAAACAGACGATTTAACAGTATCTGAATATACGACTGACGATACAGGCACAATTTTGATAGATAATCTCGAACAGTCCACTTATACTGTGCAGGAGATTACTGCTCCTGACGGCTACATTGGGGACAGCCAAATCAAAAATATTCAGTTAGAATGGGGTAAAACCTCCACTTTAATATTTGAGAATATTCGCAAACCTACTTTGATTTTTACGAAACTCGACGGATTAACCTATCTGCCTGTGCCGAATACGACATATAAAGTTGAATATGAAAACAGCGATGGCGGACTTGTGAATCTCGGCACATATCGTACCGATACCAACGGACAAATAATTCTCCCACAGGTAAATGCTGGGTGGTATGTGATTACCGAAACGATACCAGCACCCGGATATACTTTGGCAGCAAATCCTGTGACACGGAAATATCTTGCCCCCGGTGAAAATGCCTATACGAATTTCGCCGCGACATCAGGAGAAGTTGGCGATATAAGCGGAGCGAATATAATGGCTTTGTCTGGCAGCGATTATTCCGCTACAGGTCAGGAAACGATAAATTACCCGTTAAATTCTATAGTTATACGCAAAGTGAACGCGGTTACCGGCGAATTGCTTGCAGGTGCGGCTTTCGAGGTGCGACAGGTTTCGGGCGACATATCAGGCAATTCGGGAACTATAATCGGACGCTATACGACCGATAATTCCGGCGTTATCGTGATTACAGGGTTACAACCCGGCGCATATATAGTTGAGGAAGTGAAAGCCCCCACGAATTATATGTTATCTGAAAACAGTCAACAGCAGGTATGGCTGAAATCAGACGGCACAAGTATCGTCGAGGTTACATTTGCGAACATTCCGTATGGTTCAATCCTCGTCACAAAGACAGACGCGCAAACCGGCAAACCTCTCGCAAACGCGCGTTTCCTCGTGACTGACGGTTCAGGCGCGGTTTCGGGCAATACAAACGGCGAATTTATCACCGATGAAAACGGCGAATGTTTAGTATCGAACCTCAAGCCGGGCAGCTACGTTATAACGGAAATCGAAGCCCCTGCCAATTATGCCATCGACACCACGTCGCAGACAGTAAACGTAGGCATTGACGGCAAGACTTATAAAGTGAGTTTCAAAAATCAGCCTGCCGGAACGATTGTTATACGCAAGATGGATTCCGTTTCAAAAGAACCTCTCGCAGACGCGGAATTCAAAGTAACAACAAGCGGCGGAAATGTCGTCGGCAACAGCAACGGTATTTATAAAACCGATACCACAGGCATTATCACAATCCCTCACCTGCCGAAAGGAAGCTATATTATTCAGGAAACAAAAGCTCCTGACGGCTATATCCTCGAAAATCAATCACAGACCATAGAGATTGACTACGGAAAATCATATACACTTGATTTCTATAACAAAAAGATGAGCGGGTTACAGATTATCAAGATAGACAGCACCACAAAGCAGCCGCTTAAAGGAGTTGAATTCACCGTATATATGCAAAGCGGCGAATTGGTAGGGCGATACGTCACAGACGCGAACGGAGTTATCATCGTTGATACGCTCTCTCCGGGGTGGTATAAGGCGGTCGAAACAAAAACGCTTGACGGCTATTTAATCGACGATACTCCTAAAGATTTTCAGATTACCGCAAACCAATTCGTTCAGTTGGTATTTGAAAACGCACCCATGTCAAGCCTGATTATACGCAAGGTTGACGCCGATACCCGCGAACCGTTAGAGGGTGCTGAATTTACCGTCAAAACGGCAGACAGCTCTATCATAGGCATTTACCGCTCCGACGAGGACGGCACGGCGGTTGTTCCTACGCTTGCTCCGGGGTGGTACACTGTAACGGAAACCGCCGCTCCCACAGGCTATTCTCTCGGCGATAATATGCAAACGGTTGAAATCACAAACAGCAAAACGGTCACAATAGAGTTCGGAAACCGTGCTTTCGGCTCGATAGTCATCAAAAAGGTTGACGAAATCACAGGCGCGCCGCTGACAGGAGCGACTTTCAGCGTATATCGTCAAGCCGGAGCTTATGTCGGCGAATTCACAACGGGAATCGACGGCACAATCAGCATACCGAACGTAGAACCGGGTTGGTATGTAATCTCTGAAACTAAATCTCCGAATGGCTATACGCTCGACAGTACGGCAAAAACCGTGGAAGTAAAATCGGTCGTTCCTACTGTTACGACTTTCACCGATAAGCCCTTGTCCGGTATTCAAATAATAAAGACAGATTCCACGACGAATTTACCGCTTGCGGACGCTACATTCAAAGTTGAACGACCAAACGGCGAGGTCATCGGGACTTACAAAACTGATGTTTCAGGCAAAACCCTTATAAGCGGACTGACTGAGGGGACGTATATTGTAAGCGTGCGCCCATAAGAACATTTTGAAAATAAAATGTTCGCGGGGTTATGTTAAATTCCGCCTTTAGCAAGCGGTAGGTAAAAGTATTGAGCGGTACAGCTGAACCTAAACTCGCAAGCGAGTTTCATTCAGCAAAACCGCAACCTATTACCCCTTGATTTATCCAAAAGGGAAACCGGACGGGGAGTGTAGCATATCAAGGACGGTTATGTAAATATAATCGGACGGTGCGTGTGGAGTATGAACTTCACATATTTCACAGGACGCACGGGGGTAAAAACATTGTGTACGAGGATGACAGCAGGATTGCTTGAAGCGATAGCCGGAGGTCGGGGATAATATACTCCCCTGCATACATGAAGATATACTTGCAGGTGCTTTGGCGGTAATATTTCACTTATATATTACCACGAGATACTCAAAGCAGACCAGAACTACAGGATAGTAGAAAACGGCGTAAGTCGCGTCCGACAACACGATAAGCTAATTTCATAACCACTAAATGGGGATTGCCTAAAAGGAAGCGTCGCGAAAAATCGCGGTGTTGGGAGCATAATGAGAAAAGCGTCCCTATACTAATATAACGGTGATAAACCAATATATTCAGTAATTCCTCACTGGGTGAATAGTATTTCCGCAAGGGAATATAATAGCTCAGAAATGGTAACAAAGCTCTCATAGTAGTCAGAGTAGCCCGAAGTAACGGGCATAGCCGCAAAACGGAAGCGGGAAATCCGCGCACACTGGTATGGCAGCATATCAGACACTATTTACGAATGGTGCTGGCGAAGGGGAGCAGTTTGTTTGTCAATACAATAAAGGAAAATGCGAGGTGCATAAAATGAGAAATCCAAAACATGTATTGAAAAGTTTAGAAGAACAGTCATGTAAAGACAAAGAATACAAGTTCGACAGGTTATACCGTAACTTGTATAACCCAGAGTTCTACGAGCTGTCATACAACAAAATTGCGAAGTCGCAAGGGAGTATGACGGCGGGAACAGACGGATTAACACTCGACGATATGACGACATCGCGAATAGACCGCATAATATCGTCGCTTAAAGACCATTCTTATCAGCCAAACCCGGCAAGGCGCGAATATATCGCCAAACAGAATAACCCGGCGAAAAAGCGTCCGCTCGGCATACCGTCTACGGACGACAAGCTGATACAGGAGGTAGTCAGAATGATTTTAGAAGCAATATACGACAAAACTTTTTCAGACAGGTCGCACGGTTTCAGACCCGGTAAATCATGCCATACCGCACTAAAAGAAATAAAAGTATTATTTACAGGCGCAAAGTGGGTGATAGAGGGCGACATCAAAGCGTGTTTTGACAGCTTCGACCACCATGTGCTAATCGGCATATTGAGACGAAAAATAGAGGACGAACAGTTTATCAACCTTATGTGGAAACTGCTGAAAGCGGGCTATATGGAGCAGTGGGAATATCACGGCACATATTCCGGTACCCCGCAGGGAAGCGGCTGTAGTCCAATACTCGCGAATATATATATGTCGGAATTAGACGTATTCATGGAGAACTACAAATATGATTTCAACATCGGAAAAACAAAAAGACCTGCAAGCAAAGAGTACAGGAAAATTCATTGGAGATACGGAAAGCTGAAAGAAAAACTGAAAAGTTCGGAAAGAACGGACGAAACAGTAAAAGAGCTTAAATGTATTCAGAAAGACCTGTTATCAACGCCGTACTATCCCGCAATAGACCCGAAATACAGACGCATACAGTATAATCGGTACGCAGATGATTTTGTGGTGGGAATAATCGGCTCAAAAGCGGAAGCTGAAAAGGTAAAACAGGACATCAAAACATTTCTTAAAGATACTCTGAAATTGACATTATCAGACGAGAAAACCAAAGTAACTCATTCAGGCGAATTAATCAGATATCTGGGCTACGATTTCACAGTATCAAGAAGCAAGGACGTAAAACGCTCTGAAAACGGAGACCTACAGCGAACCATATATGGCAGAGTATTACTGTACGTGCCATATGATAAATGGTTCGGCAAACTCCAAGAATACAAAGCTTTTAAAATCGTGAAAGACAACGACGGCAAGGAAAAATGGAAAGCTCTGCACAGGGGCTTCCTGATGAACAGAAAAGAAATAGAAATCATCAGTCAGTACAACTCGGAAATCAGAGGCGTATATAATTATTATAGATTGGCGGAGAACGTGTCGGTGTTAAATGACTTTTACTATATAATGGGAACCAGTATGTATAAAACATTCGCCGCGAAATACAACACATCTATAAATAAGATAAAGGAAAAGCGCATGAGAAACGGCGTGTTCGGCGTGGAATACACAAATAAAGCCGGAGCGCAGTTCTGCGAATTCTACAACGGTGGGTTCACCAAAGTGGACGAGCCGTACTTTGAAGATGTAGATATATTGCCGAATTATAAGCGTTACGACAAGCCGAACAGTTTAGCAAAACGGCTTAAATCCAACAAATGCGAAGCGTGCGGGGCAGTTTCGGACGAATTGCATATGCACCATGTCAAACGCCTGAAAGACTTAACTGGCAGGAATGAATTTGAACTGATGATGTTGACAAAACGCAGGAAATCCCTCGCGTTATGTCAGAACTGTTTCAATAAAACGCATGAATGATTCTTTTAAATTGAACAAATGGCGAGCCGGATACATCGAGAGGTGTCCGTCCGGCTCTTGTAGGGGGTGCAGGCGAACTCTGCGGAGGTTACACTCTGAAAGACGCGCCAATCCTACCTTATGAAACTGTCGCGCCGAACGGGTATATATTGAATGAAAGTCCGAAATCGGTAAATGTCAGCGGCGGTAAACTTGTCAGCGTTGAGTTCCTCGATAAACCTTTAAGCGGGATAGCGATTGTCAAACTTGACGCTGTTACGCATAAACCATTGCAGGGCGCGGCGTTCACAGTCACAAAAGCGAACGGCGAGCGTATTGGCACTTTCAAAACGGAAGCTGACGGCAAAATCATTATTCCCAACCTTGACGAGGGTGTGTATGTGGTAGGCGAAATAACCGCACCTGATGGGTACACTATCGACGAAACGCCGAAAAACGTGACTGTGAAATCCGATGCGCTTGCGACGGTTGAATTTAACGACAAACCGTACTCAGGCATACAGATTATCAAAACTGACGCTGTTACGAATGCCCCGCTTACAGGCGCGACTTTTGTTGTAGAACACGCCAACGGGGAAAAGGTCGACACGTATAAAACAGACGCGGCAGGTAAAATTATTGTACCTGACCTCCCTGAAGGGACATATGTCGTTTCGGAAACAATCGCCCCGTCTGGCTATGTCAAAAGTGATACACCTCAAACAGTTACCGTAAAATCGGGCAAACTGACAACGGTTGAATTTACAAACCATCCGATGTCCGGCATTGAAATTACAAAAAAAGACTATTTTACAAACACAGCGTTAAGCGGCGCAACCTTTGTTGTTGAACGCTCTGACGGTTTGAAAGTCGGAGAATTTACAACAGATATGACAGGTAAAACCATTGTTTCCGGCTTAATCGACGGCACTTATATAATTTCGGAAACAGTCGCCCCATCTGGCTACGTCATCAGCGAATCGCCGAAAACAGTGGTTGTGACTTCGGGTAAACTCACAAGCGTGACTTTTCTGGACAAGCCGCTTTCGGGGATAGAAATTTTAAAGCTTGATAAATTTACACATCTTGCATTGAGCGGCGCGACTTTTGAGATAGCCCGTGCAGATGGCGAAAAAATCGCTACAGTAAAAACTGATAGCACGGGGAAAGTTGTTGTATCAAACCTTAATAATGGTGTGTATATTGTTAGTGAATCAATCGCCCCCGATGGATACCAGATTGACAATGTTCCTCAAACAGTTGAGGTGAAATCGGGCAAATTAACACAAGTAGAGTTCGACGATAAGCCGTTTTCTACATTGAAAATTCTCGAACTTGACAGCATTACTCGTACACCGCTTGCTAATGTAGAATTTACAGTCAGCAAGATGAACGGTGAAAAAATCATGAATGAGTTCGGAAGCCTCACTTTTAAAACGGATGTTTCGGGTGCGATTTATATTCCTCGATTAGTTGATGGGTATTATGTGGTAACTGAAATTAAAACGGCAGACAATTATTTTATCGACAGCGAACCCAAGACTGTTTTGGTCGAAGCCGACAAAGATACAGTTTTGGAAGTCACCAACGTTCCAATGAGCAGTCTGTTAATCGTGAAAACAGATGAACAGACGGGCAAACCGCTTGCGGGAGTTGTGTACGATGTAAAAAAAGTTGACGGCACATTCGTCGCAGGTGATATAAAAGACGGCAACCAGCCCGGAACGCCGGATAATTCGCCTACCAAATCTACAAGCGAAAACGGAGATGTCACGGGCAGTTATACCACCGACGCGAATGGCAGAATACAAATCAACGGCTTACAAGCGGGTGAATATATGGTCGTGGAGCGCAAAGCGTTAGATAACTATGAACTTGACACTAAAGTATATAATATCACCGTATTACCGGGAAAACAGGCGACATTACAGCTCACAAATAAGCCAAAGTCCGGCATAAGATTGACAAAAATAGACAGTGTTACTAAAGCACCAATTTATAACGTAGAGTTTATGCTTTTCGACGCAAATAATAAAGTGATAGGCACTTATTATACAGATAACGCCGGAGTAATCGACTTCCCGAACGATATACCCGCAGGGCGCTACACGATACGCGAAACACGTGCGGCAGCTGGCTATTACCTCGACGATGTACCCAAAACGGTTGAGTTTGTCGCTGGTCAGGTTACGGAAATCACATGGATGAATACTCCGCAGATGGGACAGATACAGCTACAAAAGAAGTCCGCAGACGCTAACGAAATAAACGGATTGCCTGCGGGTACGCCTTTGGCTGGTGCTGTTTTCGAGGCATACAATTATAAAACGGGAAACCTTGTTGACCGCTTCGTTTCCGGCAGCGACGGTAAGGCTGTATCAAGTCCGCTACCTCTTGGACGGTATATCATCAAAGAGGTTCAGGCTCCGAACTATTATTTGCTGTCTGACAAAGAATTCGATATAGAGATAGAATTTGCCGCGCAGATAATCAAAATGGATTTTTTGAATTATTCTGTCAAGACAGGCGTGAGTATTATAAAAACCGGCAATGTGGAAACCATGCCCGGCGACCTTATACGCTACGACATCAAAGAGATACGCAACACGTCAAACGTACCGCTTACCGATTTCTACTGGCGTGATGTACTGCCTGTTGACGCTGTGCGCTTGAATAAAATCGTGACCGGCAGTTATAATCAATCGCTGAAATATAAGATATTAGCTGTGACAAATAAGGGTGACACAAAAATAATAGCAGACAATCTTTCTACTACGAAAAACAACGTAATCAACTGTTCTCCAGCTTCGTTAGGGTTGAAAAACGACGAATTTATCACGAGTTTTACGTTTATGTACGGCACGGTCAAGGCAGGGTTCGCGCAAGTCGAAACTCCGCAGATATATGTTGATGTATTAAAGACATTACCTAACGGGTATAAGTTCAGCAACAAAGTTGACGCGGGCGGCAAATACAACGGAGAATGGGTTGTATTCAATAATTCGTGGCAGACGACAGTTTTTTCAAAGGCAGACAAGCTCCCCAAAACGGGTTATTAAGCAAAAAATGGGTTAGGGGCGATTCATTTCGCCCCTTTTCTCCCCTGTCTATACACGTACAAAATTTTCATACCCGGTATGTTACGTCATTTTTTCTTATATGCGGATTTTGCTTATTTTTCCCTTGTGTTCATATCGCATTCAGCTTTGATTTTCATACATTGAATAGCATAGTCTGTATCTTCCTCGGTTTCTATTTTAAACCTGTTTTCGTTGGATTTCCATCCCATTTTATATAATTTGCC
>WQYZ01000146.1 GCA_009780985.1 Oscillospiraceae bacterium
GTCAGTCCGTCTGTACCGGGTGTTACGCTGCCGTCATTCCGTTTGATAGTCCGATATGCGAGTAATATATTATCGCGGCTTAATATTAAATTCATAAGCTGGTCAAATATCTCACCGTTTTTCACGGTAACGGCAGCGGTTAGTCTGCCGTTCAAATTCATAGACAAAATATTCGTCTTTTTTCGCGGTGAGTTCGGCTTCAATATCGTTCCATACTCTTTTCAACCCCTGTGATAGTTGGTCTTTTAACAGATAACGGAATGCTCTGACTTCATAACCAGTTTGCATAAATTCCATTTTACTCGTGATAAAAACGATAATCATATCTTCGTTGATTTCGCGGATTTCACGTGCGAGCGATATTCCATCAAAGCCGGGCATTATGATGTCGAGAAAGAGCACATCATATTCTTTACCGTCTTTTACCGCTTCAAAAAGCAGGAAAGGACTTGTATATATATCCATTTCCAAATCCGGCAGGGCATTTCGTATATTTTCGATATGCAGCAACTCGTCGTCGCAGACTGCTATTTTTATCTCCATATTTTCGCTCCTGAAAATATTTTATATCTTAAAATAATTATATCATATCCGAAAGTTTTTTCAACATTAAAAGTGAAAATTTTTATTATGGTGCTATTCCAACTCAACAACTTGTTTCCGTACTGGGGTATCTCTCGCTTCCTCACGCATGATATTGTCCGCGCCTTTGCATAACAACTCTACATTACGAATTTCATCTTTCAACTCGTAATATTTTTCACAGAGCGAAAATCTATATGTAGTCAGTTTCTGTTGTTCCGCTTGCCATGCTTTTTCAGGAATGGTCGTTTTACCATTCATAATCGCAGTAAGATACTGCTGGGCAGTTTTGAAAAGCTCGATTTTTTCAGAATATTTATCATAAAAAGCTTCCTGTTTTTTCGGGTTAAGCTGTTTGTATTTATCATAAATCGTCTTGTGAGTTTTGTAGTTTTCGTACTGCGCTAAATGTTGCGTCAAAGTAACAAGCCGCCGCTCTACCGGCTTTATTTTGTCAGCAAGTTCTTTGTATTCCTCGTTGATTGATTCGATTTTATTGACAAGTTGTGACATATCGCTGATGTTGTTATTTTGCAAAAATATCAGAACTTTCGCTCGCGTTTTCAGATTGACTATTTTTTGCCAACGGTTATTTGTATCTTTCCCGACAGCGATATTACTCATAACACTAATCATTGTCGGCATATTGGTAAGCGGTTGGGCATACAGTCAATCTTTCGCTTTCCGAATACGCGCCTTTAGTTGTTTCATCTGATTATTGGAAACCCCGATTTCACGGTTTATATCACCTCTGTGCGTTTTAATGTCCTTCTTCTCCATTTGAGAAGCCGCCACGCCCATGTGAACAGTAGGAATTTTGTCAACACCCTGCCGTTTGTAACTGCGGTGGTCGATATGCTCCTGTACGCCGTGCTCCGTAAGATGTTGATTAACAGCATCAGCCCAGCCCGAACGCCATTCTTCCGCTTTTGTTTTTTCGTTCCAGTCGGTGGCGCTAACCTTTCGGGATTTATATTCTCCGCTTGGCAGCTTGATTTTTTCGCCGTTACCGTCAAGTATATATTCCTTTTTGGATTTCGCACCCCAACGCCCGTCCTGTTCAATCGGGCGAATGGTCAGCATGATGTGGGCGTGAAGGTTTACTTCACCCCTATCGTGAATACAAATATCGGCGCACATTCCTTTATCAACAAAATGCTTTTTTACATACTCGCGGACAAGCATAATATTTTGCTGTGTCGTTAATTCTACAGGTAAGGCTAACTCTATTTCCCGCGCGAGCTGTGAGTTCTTCGCTGTTTCGATTTTTTCAACGGCGTTCCACAGAACAGCTCGGTCAAGATACTCTCTCGGCGCATGGTCGGGCAGTAAAAGCTCAGTATGAATTATTCCACCCTTTTTAGTATAATCATGAGTTTCGCCGTCGTACTCATTTTTGATTTTTTCTCCTGCCCGGTACGCCGCAGAACCGACAGCCGTTTTGCCGCTGTTCCTGCCGATTATCTTTATACTGCAATGATATATAGCCAATGATTTTTTCTCCTTTCTATGATGGGCGCGTCGGTGCATCGGCATTATTATACATACCCCCTGCGCCGGTAATATATATTCAGAGGGTATGTATATTTTCACCGACGCACCGACGCAAAAATAATTATTTTTTGTTTCGGGTGAGAGTAATTAACTTGTCGCTGTGTGTCCGTCCAAACTCAACGGCTATTCCAAACTTTTTATTGAAATGTTCCAATAACGACATCAGTTCCTTTTTAACATTGGCAGGGTCGGTATTGAAATTATTATTAATAGTTTTCAATTCGTTGCATAACTCTGTAGCCGTACCGTTCCACACGTCTTTATCTTTCATAAAATCGGCAATCAGATAACAGAACGGCTCGTCAATTTCGGGCATTTCAGAATCGTTTCCGACAAAAATCCATTTGCATATATCTGGATCAAATTCTAACTTAAAACAATAACTTTCCGTATCTACGGTTGGCAATGGTCAGCTTCGCTTTATTCCCGACGCGCTTTTCTTTTTCAAGAACGAAAACGCCGTCAACAGAACCTATCAAACCTGTGCTTCCCGACAGCGTATTAAGTGGATCGGGGTCGTACATTTTTCGTGTGTGGTGAATAAGCAATAAAGTCAGTTTGTGGTCGTCGGTTATCTCCCGTAATAGGGTCATATCTCGATAGTCGCAGGAATACATACTTTTGTCCTGTTCTGTATCGCGAATTCGTTCAAGCGTATCAACAATTATCATTTTTGTATTTGGGTATTCCTCTAAAAAGTTATGCGTTTGTTCCAGTAGTCCGTTGCTGATTCCGAGTGAGGCGGTGGCGAGGTGAAGCCGTGTAATGTCTGTGTTTTCGGCTTCGATTTTTTTCAAACGTCCCTGTAACCGTGAATAATTATCTTCAAGAGCGAGATACAAAACTTCGCCCTGTTCAGCGGCGAAATCCCACAATTTCTGACCCGCTGAAACGGCGGTGCAGATGTCAAGCGCAAGCCATGACTTGCCGATTTTTCCGCTCCCCGCCAGTATAAATAATCCGTGCGGTAATATCTTATCTACGGCGAACTGTAACGGTTCAAACTCCTGCTCCATGAGAACAGCAGCGTTGATAGTGTTGAAGATTTTTTTAGTTTCGGGTTTAGGCTGATTCTGTTGTTGCTTCATCTGTTTTTCCTCCGGTAAATGTATTTTTTTGTGTAAATCTTTTTTCAAGGATTTCTAATTTTTCCGCACAGTCAATCATAAATTCCTGTCGTTCATCTTCCGTTCCTGTGATGAAAATATCGCGGTAATAATTGTACTGCTCATAATTCATAAGGCTTTCAATAAACAACGGGTTAAACTCATCATCAGGATTGTTCGGTATATAGTCCTCGTGGCATTTTTCAAGAAAACTGCAATAAAAATTTAGAATTTTATACGTCCGATTTTCTTGTTCGATATATGACTGTCGTTTGGTTTTCAACGGCTTCATATTTTTATAATCGTTGCCCGGCGCGATATTAAAATCCTGCGAGAGTTTCTGCGTCGCTTGGTACGGCGACAATGAAAAAAGCTGTTCGGTCAGAGTGATAATATCGCCGTGTTTACCGCACCCGAAACAATGAAAATGGTCGTCATACAGTTTCATGTTCGGCGTTTTATCGCTGTGAAATATACAGTTTATAAAACCGCTCCTGTTCGGTTGTACTCCGTAATAATTCACAACTTCGATAAGGTTCAACTGTGCTTTGATTTTGTCAAAAATGTTTTCCGTAATATCCGCTCCTTTCGGTAAATGAAAAACGGCAAACCATATATAATGATTGGCTTGCCGTTTTTATGGCATAAGGTGTGTCGTGAAATACGATATACCTTACGAAATTGTACAGAGGGGTTCAGGGGAGAACGCTCCCCGATTTTGTGACGACAGGCACAAAACGCCGTCGGCAGACCGCACACACCGTCGAAGACGGTGTATAAGTGCGCCCTACGTCTTTCGGACGCAGGGATTAGCTCTCGTCCGGCTGTTTCGTCGCTTTTTCTACGTTTCATCGTCATTTTTAGCGTTTTTTTTGAGAAAAGTAACAACCATTTCACGAACGGAAATTGTACAAAGCACAGACTGTAACAACGTTTTTATTTGTTCATTGGTAAGGTTTGCCGCTCCGTCGATAAGGCTTTCGAGTATTGCCCCGCGCTCGATAAGGCGGCGGGTCCTCGTTTTACGCTCCATGACATTTTTCTTTTGAAGCAGCTCGTTTATCCTGTTCTCGTTTTGTCGGATTTCGGTTCTTACATTTGCGATTTGTTCCTCAATCGGGATTTTATTTTCTGGCATTAAAAAAACTCCTTTCGATTTTTAATTTTGACAATAAAAAAAGCAATCACCTTTTTATCAGCGATTGCTTTTTTTGTATTTATTTTTAAATTTAATTGCGTCATCATTGCTGTCACAATTTTTTATTCGTCCTCTAACTCTTCCGTTTTTTCAGGAAGTAATTCTCCATACTCACGCAGTTTTTCTTCCAATAATTTTTTATCAATCAACTGCAACGAATATTCGGAAACTAATGTTGGCGACAAACTTCGATTCATAGCAATTTCAACTACTTCATCATTTTTTGAAGCACAGAGAATTACGCCCACGCTTGGATTTTCATTCGGCTTTTTATATTCTCGGTCAAGGGCTTCGAGATAGAAATTCATCTTACCAATATACTCCGGCATAAATTTATCTGTTTTCAATTCAAATGCAACCAAGCATGACAACCCTCTGTGATAAAAAAGTAAGTCTATATAAAAGTCATCGAACCCAGCCTGTACCCGGTATTCTTCGCCAACAAACGTAAAATCCCGTCCGATTTCAAGAATAAAATTTTTGAGATTATGGATTATTGCTTTTCGTAAATCCTTCTCGTTATACTTTTCGGGTAAATTCAAAAACTCTAAAACATAGGTATCCAAAAATCTTTCCTTGATGTTCTTCTCAATCGGGATAGGCTCCAACTTTTCCTTTGATAACATATACCGATGGAAATACGCACTTGAAATCTGCCGCCGTAATTCTCTCGCCGAATATTTTTCTTTAACACATAGCATTATATAGAATTGCCGTTCTTCCTGTGTCTTTGCCGCCGCTAAAATTTCTAAATGATTAGACCAACTAATTTGTGACAACAGTGTTGTCACAAATTCATCATCCTTGTATGCTTCATAAAATCGTTTCATTCTGTAAAGCCCGCGGCGGTCAAAGCCTTTTATTTCGGGACAATTTTCTTTTATATATTTCACCGTTTCGTCTATGAATGAATCGCCCCATTTTGATTTTTTAGTTTCGTTGGAGAGATATTCGCCAACATTCCAATACAACTTGATAAGTTCGGCGTTTACGCTTTTGAGGGCGTTCTGTTTCGCTTCTTCTATCAACGTAATTATTTTATTGGCATACGGCAATATTTCGTTGCTCATCAATTTTCTCCTCTCCGGTTATTTGTGATTTCAATTTTTGTTTTTCATAATATCGTTGCTGGGCTTTTCTATGCCGTTCCCGTTTCTCCCGTGCCTTTTCTTCTGCGGCGATTTCATCAGGTGTAAGGTCAAGTGCGGGCAATTCAAACTTGCCGATAAAATTCAGATAAACGTCCACTTGCTGATGTCGCTCTCCGCTCGATTTATCTGCCTCATGCACAACGATTTTCTCTATGAACTCCAGTATCATTGGCGTTGTTAATTCTGTAAAATCTGTGTACCGTTTCACTATTTCAATAAACCTGTCGGCACGAATACCATCAGCGTCGAAGTTGTCTAATTCTGCTTTTAATTTAATGACGGATTTTTCTAATTCAGTTTGCTCCTGTTCGTATTCCTGCGATAAAAGTTCAAACCGTTTGTCGGTCAGCTTTTCCGAAACATTATCTTCGTATATTCGTCGGATTAATGTATTCAGTTCGGCAATGCGCTTTTCATCTTTGGCAATTCTTTTTTTATGTGTCTGCGCCGTTTCGTCAAACTGTACTGCAGATGTTTCGCGCACCTGACGTATAAATTCCGCTTCGTTTGTTTTCACAAAGCCGCTGACCGATCTGATTACGTCGAATGCGATTTCACGTAATACAGCCGTTCTGATTTGGTGCTGTGTACATTGCCTGTCGAAGCGTCTGCCTGTAAGAGTATAAGTAGAACAGGCATATACATCTTTTGGACTTCGGTTGCAGTTATATCCCGATTTGTTTACATATTTTGTCGGGTACGGCTTACGGTGGTTATATAATTTTGCTCCACAGTCGGCGCATATCACTAACCCCGTCAGCGGATTCGCCTCGCCTAAGCTGTCAGTTCGACGTACAGTTTTTCGGCAGCGTTGCGCCGTTTCACATGTATCGGGGTCGATTATCGCCTCATGGGTGTTCTTGAATATCACCCATTCGTCTTTGGAATTTACTTTCGCCCGTTTATCTTTGTACGATTCCATACTGGTGCGGAAGTTTACAGTATGCCCCATATATTCAGGTTTTGAAATCATTCGCGCTATACTGTTTCCGCTCCACGCATACGGCGTTGTCATATCGTGGCTGTTGGCGTAATTGACTATGCCCCGCGAGTGCAGATAATACGACGGACGTTCTATCTTTTCCTCGTTGAATATACGTGCAATGTCGCAGGGACCTTTGCCGTCAATCGTAAGCGCGAATATACGCCGCACTACCTCTGCCGCTTCGGGGTCGATTACCCATTTGGATTTATCGTTGAGGTCGAGAATATAACCGTATATGGGATTAAACGTCAGTTTTTTGCCGCTCATGCCCCGCGCTTTGTGGCTTGCTTTTACCTTGCGGCTCGCGTTGCGCAGATACCACTCAGACATAATATTCAGGAACGGCGCGAACTCGCCGCTCTCACGGTTCATGCTGTCGATATTATTTGCGACGGCGATAAACCGAATGCCTTTTTCCCTGAAATAGACCTCGGTGTAAAATCCCGTTTGCAGATAATCTCGTCCAACCCTCGACATATCTTTTGATATAACCGTGCTGACGTTCCCTTTTTCGATTTCTTCAATCAGTCTTTTCCAGTCGGGTCTGTCGAAATTCCCGCCGGAAAATCCGTCGTCGCTGAAATGCTCAATATTAAAAAATCCGTTTTGTTCGGCGTACTTTTTCAGCATGGCTTTTTGATTTTGGATTGACAAACTATCTCTAATAGTTTCATCGTCACGGCTCAACCGTGAGTAAAGCGCAGTTATTTTTGTATCGCTCAGCTGTTTGCTGTTCATGCGGAACTCCTTTCAGACAGCCGGCTCATTTGCAGTATAATCATTATACCACAAATGAACCGGAATGTCAGCATTATTTTTGTTAATTTTAAAATGATTTTTACCTTTTCGCTGCTATATCATTTTTGATTAGACGAATGATTTTATCGTTGAATGTTCCTTTGCTCGTCTTACTGAAATTGACAGACACAAGATAATTGGTTGAACCTATTCTACGATTGAATTTATGCGGTGCTTCCTGTTTGGTTTTTATTTCGACTGCTGTATTTTGTATCATAAATAATTCCTTTCGATATGCGCCTTAAAACGCCATGTAACGCTTTAAAGCGATGTTTTTGATGTTTAGATATTATCTCATTGCCGACTGAAAATAAAACCTTAAACGGCAGGATTTATGCTGTTTTATTCCTGCTAAATGATTACATTGCCAGTCGGAATGTGTGCGGTGGAATCTATATATAAAGCTCCGTCATGGGGACGTCACTCCGTTTCGGAGCTCGTTGTTTTCATATTTATTTTTGAGATAATATATAATACTTTAAATTGGCTAAGTTAAACACAATAGCAAATCGCTATCAAGTTTCGTAGTCCTGTTTTAGGATTTCATTTGTTATAATTTTGTTTAAAGTCAGTCCCGGAGGCAGACGGACTTTGTTTTTTCGCTTTTAACCCGGTTATGTTCCTGCGTTGAGCCTTGTTTGACTTTGGCGCGTTTTCTCGGTCGCTGTCCCTCGCGTCACGCCTCCGGCGCGTTCCATGCAAAGGTTACAGTTCCCGGTATCTGAACGGTTGTGTATTAGATTTTCAACGTGTAATGACGAGATATTTATTTATCCCGCCGTATATATTTTCGCACATATACTTGACAAAATCAATAGGTTTGTGCTATAATGCAAGTAACAAACTAATGACAATTTTATTATTCCTGTTAAAAAAGGAGCGAAATGATATTATGGATTACGATTTTACAAGGCGTGAGCGCGGTTTCGGCAAAATAGTATTTGCGCTGACGCTTGACCGCAAAAAAATGACGGAGCGAATCGTCGTCGGGGAAACGAACGAAACACGCCGTCATCTTGAAAACGGGACGGGCGAAATTTATTATGACTGCACCCGTCCGTTAGGACAACTGTTATTATATTTTGAAGCCGATATAAAAAGACAATGGAATTTAAACGCCATGCGATTGCGTGAAAGTTATTCTAAAATTTTCCCGTTTGAATCGGAGCGATGGAAGATAACCTCTCCCATTTCTGATTTTCTGAATAGCAAATACAAAAACAGCGAACCGTCTGCTATGTTCGCCGCCATTCGGACTTGGGAGGAATATCTGAATTGCTACAACATAAATCATGGAGCGGATTTGCTTATTCAACGGTTGAATTTATTATACCGTCCGTTTTTTCTGTACGGCGAATACAAACCGTGGCAGGAGGAAGCCTCTGTTGCTCTATCACAGACTATACATGACGGCGAAAGTCAGGTTGAGTTATGGTATCCTGTAAACAAGCGTCCGTTTGAGTGTGTCGTTGCGTCCGTTTCGTTTCAACCGTTGATATTTTATTATTTACATAAAGTCGAGGAATGGAATTTTGTTTTTTCAGAGTGTAAAGTCTGCGGTAGATATTTTCTCGCGAGGAGCAGGCATTATGAATTATGTTCTGATGAGTGTCGTAAAGTGCAGGCTGTACAAGCGAAGCAGGAATTTGACGAGCGAGCGAAAAGCGATAGTTTAGAGCAATCTTACGAAACGGCGTATTATTATTGGTATAACCGTTTGCGAAAGTTAAAACGGGCAAAAAATCCCGATGTTGAAAAAATATCTGTGGTTTCGGGAGCGTTTGAGGTATTCCGAAAAGAGGCAATCAAGTGCAAAGGCATGGTTAAACGTAGAGAAATGGGACAAAAAGAATATGCTGACTGGCTTTTCAAACAACAAAATGAAGTTGATAAACTGATGGACGAGTAGTATAATATAAAAATAATAAATGGCAAAATGCTATCGAATTAGCCCTTTTGAGCAGATAGAAGCCGTTTTTGAAGGGGGGTGGTATATTACCATGTCCCTCTCGGTTTCGGAGTTCAAATTCTTGATTTTATGCGGACTTTTTTCGGCTAAATGGTGACATCTCCGTGTCACAAAACCGCCATGCGGCTGTGTATCACCCCCTTTCGCAATCGCGTCTTTCATCTACAAATGAGCCGCCGCCATTACAATAATAGTGTAGTATCATTACTACCCATTACATTATACATTCCACCACTGCGGTGTTTGTCCGACCTGTGAGGCTATTTCGCCGACTTTTGTGTTCACTTCGTTGAACATGCCGCTGAAATTGCTGAGTATGCCGCTTATGAGTATATTTTTCAGACCGTCGAACAGAAAATCAAACATAGCAGTCACCGCCTAAGTGTATACTTGAAATAAATACCGCCACAATGAATCCCGTAAAACGGGACTTTCTAAAATAAAAATCACCACTATTTGTTTTATCAAGTTTACCTTAATCCTTTCTTTAAAATTTTTTTGTCGAGTATAAAAATAAGTCTTTAAATAAAATATTGTGCAAACTGCTACCTTTCACTACAGAAAAAGACCACTATCTTTTTAAATTACTCAGATTAAGTCTGCTTTTTATTTTAATTGTCAATAATTATTTTTAATTGTTTAGTTTTATTTTTTGTGTCATTATTTATTTTGTCTATACACTAAGAAAAGAGGGTGGACAACTGTGTAATTACGAGCTGGGCGACTAAAATAATGCCGCTACCCGCCATTAATTGCTTAATTCCCTGGCTTTTCAGACAAGGGGCATAAAGAAACAACTAATGGCTGGTGGAGGCGTCGCTTGCTCGTTCGGTGTTTATTCCACTACTATCTAACCTTTTCGATATAATATTTAATTTTACGTTTCCGCTTGTATCTGTTGCTGAGGTAACTCAACTATTCCGATTCCGTTGAAAATTATCTCAACTCGCTGACGGCGGTTCTTACGTTTATTTTCGGGTTCGTAAACTATAATCCTGTCGATAAATTCGTTGACGATTGTCGGAGTGAGTTCCTGAATATCCGTGTACTTTCGCACCAATGCGAGGAATTTATCGACGTTCGCGCCCTGTTCCTCCTGCTTGGTAAGCTCAGATTCCAATACCGCGACGGCGTTTTTCAAATCTTTCTGCTCTTGATTGTATTTCGCCGACATCTTCTCGTACCGCTCATCGTCGATTTTACCGATTACATTATCCTCGTATAACCGCTCGAATAACTTATCCAGCTCGTAAATCCTATACTTGTGTTTTACAAGCGTTTTTCTGTGCGTCGCCAATGTCTGCTTCTGCTCGGATAAACTGTTGTCCATGACGAGTTTCACAAATTGATTTTCATGGCTCCTTGCGAAGTGCAAAACCTGCCGCATACTTTCAAGGGTCAGTTCTTTCAGAGCGTCTTCGCGTATATGGTGGCACGTACATGCCCGTTTACCGTTGAAAAATTGCACGTCTTTTCGGTACTCAGAACAACTGTATGTGCCCTCTAAATACTCCCGTATTTCCATGTTTGTGGTGATTTTTCGATGTTGTGTGCTGTAATACAGTTTGTTACCACAGTCAGCGCGCAATATGCGATACCGCTGAATAATCCGGGATTGCCGTATCTCGACTTCCTGCGTTTGTGCTGCCGCATTTTCCGAACTATCTCCCATGTTTCTATGTCTATTACGGCAGGGTGCGTGTTCTCGAAAATCATTTGATTTTCCGGTGCGTTCACGAGGGAGCGGCTGTCTTTGTACGACTTCGAGTATGTCTTGAAATTCGTGGTTCTGCCTATATATTCCGGAGCGTCAAGCAATTTATGTATTGTACTTTTGTTCCATATATACGGGTCTTTACACTGGCGCGGCTGACTGATGTAACCTTTCGAGTGTTTATACGCGCTGGGAATAAGGAGATGTTCGGCTGTTAATTTAAGCGCAATCTGTTGGGCATTCTGACCGTCCACATACATTCTGTATATACTACGTACCACTTCTGCCGATTCATCGTCCATTATCAGCTTTTTGGGATTGTCCGGGTCTTTTCGGTAGCCGTAGGGCGGCAATACCGCCAACCGCTCGCCACTTCTGCCCTTCGCCTGCCATACCGCACGTATCTTTTTGCTCGTCGATGCTACAAACCATTCGTTGAACACATTGCGGATCGCCGTAAATTCGTTCGCGCCGTTGGCACTGTCCACTCCATCGTTGACCGCGATAAACCTTACGTTTTTGTCTTTGAACAGTATCTCCGTGTAAAATCCCACTTTCAGATAGTCCCTGCCAAATCGCGACATATCTTTCACTATCACCGTCGATACATTGCCAGATTCGATTTCCTCTATCATCTTCATAAACGCCGGTCGGTTCTCAAACTCTATGCCCGAATACCCGTCGTCGCAGATAAATTCGTAATTGCTGAAACCGTTGTCCTCCGCGTATTTTTCAAGGATTCGCCGTTGATTTATAATACTGTTGCTGTCGCCCTGCAACTCGTCCTCATGACTTAAACGTCCGTATAAATAGACTTTCTTTTCGCCTGACTGTTTCATATACCCTCTCTTTCCGACAGCCAAACGGATTTGCATGATGTTATTGTATCACATAAATCCGCTGACTGTCATA
>WQYZ01000147.1 GCA_009780985.1 Oscillospiraceae bacterium
AGGCATGGGGTATGGGATATTTTCGCCCGGACTTGTGAAAACTGCGCAAAACACTCTCGACGCGTATAAAATTGCAAAAACAGCCGTAAATATAAGTGGCTGTTCAGAACAGGAATTGTTTGATTACGCCAGACAATATCCTGTCATAGTCTGGTGCACAATGAATTTACAGCCTGTGGATTGGGGGAAATATTACTGGCATCTTCTCCCAAACGGGAAAATATATCAATACCCGGGCAATGAGCATTGCTGTGTTCTTGTCGATTATACAGACACAACAGTTAAACTTTACGACCCGATAAACGGCATTGTGGATTACGACAAAACGTTATTTTTGCAGAGATGGAACGAATTAGGTCCGTATAAAGACCAAACAAGACAGGCAGTTATAATTAAATAGAACATCAGAAATTTAAAAAATTGGGAAACAAAAAAATCGGCTGTATATACTGAACAAAGTCAGTAATGAACAGAGTTCAGTCATTTTATGTTATATTCTTTTAAAATAAAAGGAGTTCCCAATAATAATGAAAGTTTTTAAGTCTGCGATTATTTTGCTGTGCGTGGTATTTTCAATTTGTTTTGTAGCAACAGCCGTGATGATTATAAAACAAAGCGTTTATGACATGCTGATAAACGACAATGTCGAATCGTTGGTACGCAATATTAAATATACAGATTCTCAGCAGGTAAACGGAGTGCCTGTGACCCAGTTAAAAATAACCTGCGGATATGCGAGCATTGAAATGGTTGCCAAATATCTCGGATATGATTCTATAACCGAACAGTCTATTTACGACTCAAACGATAAAAAAATTTCGACTTCAACAAACAGCGGATTCTATAAAGAAATAACAAAACAGTTTCCCGATTATCAAATCACACAGTATACAAATTTGAAAAATACAGAAATGATAGATAAAATATATAATTCGCTTGCTCATAATATGCCTGTTGTGATCTGTTTTGCGGCGGAAAATAAAAACCTTGATGTAAGCGAACAAAAATGGGCTTTGCATTACAGCGTAATCACCGGAATCGATGTTATTAACGATAAAGTCACGGTAAACGACGCATACGGCTATACGGATGAATATTCGTTTGACGACTTCCTGAAAGCGACAAGATTTGAAAGTTACGACAATATGAACTTTTATCTCAAATTAGGCTTTGCATTCGGATTATTCAATAAAAACACGATTTATATAATAGAAAAACCCGAAGATACAAAGGATATACCATAATAATTTTATGAGCCGCCTTTCAAGGACAATAAGAATGATATGATATTCCCTATATCTGTATGAACTGCCGGTTCAGCGGAATCGAGATATTTTATAATCCCGTCTTCGTCATACATAATCGGTCCGTTATGCTGGTATGCGACCGGAGCGTGTCCCGCTACGGCAATCAGCCCGTTTGCGCTCCTATATGTATATTGCCATTTAACCGGATTACTGTCATCGTTTCCCAAATATTGAGGTTCGCCCTGTGCAATCACGACTTTACCTTCGCGGTTGATAAACATAATTTCCCCCTCATTATTGCTGACCGCCGCAAGCCCGTCCTGAAATCCGCTTTGAATATACCAGTTTTTATCAAGCCGAATTACCGGTTTGAAATCGCTGTTCAAAAATCCGCAGTAAAAATCGCCGTTATCTTGGCTTATCATATAGCCCAAAAATCCCTCGGAAAAATCCCAAAATAATTCATAATCGGTTTCAAATACGATTTCCCCTTTCATATTCGCAAGTCCGAATTTATTGTCTTGAGTTTGAAACCGTACTAATCCGTCGCTGAATTGCCATATATTGGCATACTCGCACGGCAGGATTTTCGTCCCGTCAAAACTGTATAATCCATATACATACGGCTCTTTTTCGATACATAAAGTTTTGTTTTTACTGTCAACATTCCACACTGTTTCAAATGTCAAACCTTTAAACGCATTGGGATTGTTAATATCCAGTAAACTTTCAGCCAAACCCATATTGCAGACATAAAGACCGGGTGCAAATTCGTATGTCGTATAATCTCTCAGAGCATATATTTGCTGTCTGTATGCCGCAGTAATAAGTTCTTTTCCATCAAAGTCAACAAAACTTTGATTTCCTTCGTCATTCATCAGGATAAGCCCGTCTGGAGTATTTCCGATACAATTGTGAGTTTTATAACGCAGTGTCCCGTCCCAACCAAATACAAACGCAGTTCTGTCGCTGCCGTAATCGCAGTTCATAACGAAACAGTGACTGTATATGCCGCTGATTTTGTCAATCAGGTATTCGTTTTCATTTTCCAAACATACTCCCGCATTTTCCAGTACGCTTTTGGGAATGGTTCGTAATTTATTGTCAAAACAAAAAGTAAATGCTTTTGCCGTTTCCATATAATATGAATCTGGAAACAGCGTTATAATCGCATCATCTGGGGTGGGCAGTATATTCCCCGCGCCGTCGAATAGAACATATTTCGCCTTTCCGTCGCCGTTTTTTATTGCAGCGAGTATATAACCGTCATTATTCGGACTACTTATGGAATCATATATCATATCAGTCAAAGGTTCTCCGTCACTGTCGAGTAAACCGTATAACATAACAGGATCAGGCGGCATTTCGTCGCAAGCCCAATAATCCCAACCTATTGTTTTTCCGATTTTAATCAGCCCGTTAGACAATATCTCACAGTGGTCGTATTTGCATAACGGCACTACATACTGCCAGTCTTTTGTTGCATCCCCAGTAAAGTTGCCATCAGCATTTACTGTGAATGTAAGTGAAGTCACCATAATAATTACAATAATAGCACTTAAAACTTTTTTCTTCATAAAAACCCCCATAAATTCACTTTTATGATGACATTATATTATTATTTGAAAATAAAATCAAGAGGTTTTTTGAAAATTATATCACTCTTTAGTGACAAGTTTCTGCAATTCTATAATTACAAGCGGCGCAACTGATAATAATGCGACAATAATCCAGGCGCTTGCTGGAAGATTTTCAGTTTTGAATATATCCGCCAAAGGTTTTATAACAACTACCGAAACCTGCATAATCAGGCAGATAATAAACGAGAAATTCATGTATATATTCGACAATAAGCCGATTTTAAACACAGACTTATTGCTCCTCATGTTAAAAGCGTGAACAAGCTGCGAGACGCTCAGCGTCATAAACGCCATTGTTCTCGCATAAACAGGAGTATCCGAACCGTTATCGAAAAATTTCATCCCGATAACAAACGCGCATAGAGTAAGCGAACCGATCATCAAACCTTCGAATATTATTTTAAGTCCCAACCCTCCGGCAAAAAGACTTCTTTTGGAATTTATAGGCGGACGTTTCATAACCTCGTCGCTCGGAGGTTCTTCGCTCAAAGCAAGCGCGGGGAGCGAATCCGTCACAAAGTTCACCCACAGCAAGTGTATGGCGATAAGCGGCGACGGAAGCCGCAGTAAAAACGCAGCAAATATAGTCATAATTTCGCCGAAATTGCTCGAAAGCAAAAAGTGCACGGCTTTTTTTATATTGTCGTATATTCCCCTGCCCTGTCTCACCGCCTCGACAATCGTGGAAAAATTGTCGTCCACAAGAATCATATCGGCGGAATTTCTTGCGACGTCTGTGCCGTTTTCACCCATAGCACAGCCCATATCCGCTATTTTGAGCGACGGTGCGTCGTTTACCCCGTCGCCGGTCATTGCCACGACGTTGCCGCGCGCTTTAAACGCTTTGACAATTCTGACTTTATGCTCCGGCGAAACCCTTGCAAATACTGAATAAGAATGTATATTTTCGAGCAAATCTTCCTCTGAAATGGCGTCTAATTCCGCGCCTGTCGCGACTTTGTCGCCCGCGCCGTTGTTGTATATGCCTATTTTTTTGGCTATTGCGATAGCCGTTATTTTATGGTCGCCGGTTATCATTACAGGCTTAATACCCGCAGTTCTGCATATTTGTATCGCTTTAAAAACTTCCTGTCGCGGAGGGTCTATCATTCCGATAAGACCGCAGAATATGAGATTATTTTCAAGACTTTTACTCCTGTTTAAATTATTTAAGCTTAGAATTTCAGGTATATCTCTGTATGCCACGGCAATTACCCGCAGGGCGTTTCCCGCCATTTTTTCGTTTATTTCCGTAATTTCGGCAATTTTTGACTTTGTCAGAGGTTCGATTCTGTCGTTTTGAATATAATGCGTGCATTTATTTATTAAAATATCCGGCGCGCCTTTTGTTATAACTCTGCTTATACCTGAAAATTTGTTTACAGTCGTCATAGTTTTACGGATTGAATCGAACGGTATTTCAAGCTGACGGGGATATCTAATTTCTTCTGTAGATTTATTTATATCAAATTTTTCGCCAACATAACAGAAAGCTGTCTCGGTCGGATCGCCTATATATTCGTTAGAGTTATTTTTGGATTTATTTGAAGTCATAGCAGAATTATTGCACAAAACCGACAATAATAATAAATTTTTTATGCTGTGTATATTTTTAACGTCTTTTATATTTTTAGAATCTGCTTCTGAATAACGGCAATCCGGCGTATATATTTCAACTACAGTCATCTTGTTTTGAGTGAGAGTCCCGGTTTTATCGGAGCATATCACAGTCGCGCTGCCGAGAGTTTCGACTGCCGAAAGCCTGCGGATTATCGCATTGCTTTTTGCCATTCGCTGAATTCCGACAGCGAGAACAATCGTCACAACTGCAGGAAGTCCCTCCGGCATCGCCGCGACTGCAAGACTGATTGACAGCATAAACATTTCAAGCACCGGAACTTTTTGAATCATACCGAGCACAAATATAACCGCGCATACAGTCAGAGCGGTTATGCCTAAGATTTTTCCGGTTTTAGACAGTCTTTCCTGCAGCGGGGTTGACAAATCTTCCTCTTCTGTCAATATTTTGGCGATTTTGCCGACTTCGGTTGACATTCCAGTATTTACCACGACTGCAGTGCATTTGCCTGATGTGACCGTGCTCGTCATGTAAATCATATTTTTTCTGTCGCCGAGAGCGGTCTGCGGCGGACAAACGAAAGTTTCATCTTTCAATACGGGCGTAGATTCTCCCGTCAGCGCGGATTCGTCGGTTTCCACTGATATATTATCCAGTATTCTGGCATCTGCGGGCACCGAATTTCCCGATTCCAAAATTATTACATCGCCGGGAACCAAATCATCGGCTAAAATTTTTGATTTTCTGCCGTCTCTGAGAGCAACCGTTTCAGAAGCTGTCAGCTTTTTCAGAGCCGCTATTGATTTTTCAGCTTTAAATTCCTGTATAACCCCGACAATCGCATTTATTACTACAATGACGAGAATTATAATAGGGTCTAAAAATTCGGATTTACTTCCCTGAATTACAGCCGTTACAAAAGAAACCGCGGCGGCAATCAGGAGTATAATAACCATAAAATCCGAAAACTGTTCTAAAAATTTCAGAATAACACTTTTTTTCTTGGCTTCATCAAGTTTGTTCAAACCGTATGTTTTCATCCTTTTTTTCACTTCAAGCGAAGAAAGCCCGGAGGTGTCATTTGTATCAAATTTTTTTAAAACTTCGGTTTTACTCAAAGAATAATAGCATATATTTCTGTTTTGATTTTCCAAATTTTTATTTCCTATATCAATTTTTTTATACTCTGTTTTAATTGCTCCGCTTTTATTGGATTTTTGTACATTTTGCATAAAAATAACTGCCTCCATACTGAACTGCGCTCAGTTTTTTACTTTGACTTAGTTATATTTTTATGCGTATATTTATAGAAATATGATAAAACAAAAAAGCCTTTCAAATTTAAACAAAAGCCTTTGATTATAAATTATAACATATTTTTTTCAAATTGTCAATGTAAGTTTATGCAATATGTCTTGACTTTTTAAATTTATCTGCTAAAATATATATAATAAGAAGTTATATATATTTGGGAGGTAGAATTCTTTATGGCAAATGAAACAGAATTTACAAAAATCGACAGAACAGACAGAATCGATAAAAACGATTTTATTGCGGCTTATTCCACCGTTCAGAAAATTTCAGATCAGACGGAACAGATTATTTTAGGTAAAAAAGATGTGGTAAAAATGACAGTTATATCGCTTTTATCGCAGGGGCACATTTTAATTGAAGACGTCCCCGGAGTCGGCAAAACTACTTTGGCTTCGGCATTATCTAAAATCATAGGGCTGAAATACAAGCGCGCGCAGTTTACGCCCGACGTTATGCCCTCTGATATAACGGGATTTTCCATATACAATAAAGTGACAAATGAACTTGAATATAAAGAGGGGCTTGCGCTCTGCAATATTCTGCTCGCCGACGAGATAAACAGAACGTCGCCGAAAACCCAGTCAAGCCTTCTTGAAGTTATGGAGGAAGGCACAATAACAGTAGACGGAAAAACGCACCGCGTCCCAACTCCGTTTATGGTTATCGCGACGCAGAATCCCATTGGATTTGTAGGAACGCACCCTCTGCCGGAAGCGCAGCTTGACAGATTTATTATGCGCATATCAATCGGTTACCCCGACGTTGAAAACGAAATAAGAATTATTTCGGACAGAAAGACTGAAAATCCTATAGATAGAATTCAGACTTTGACAAGCGCGGACGATATTATTCACGCGCAAAATATTGTGAAGAACGTTCACATAGACGATACTTTATATAAATATATAGTGGAGCTTGTCGCAAAAACGAGAAATCATCAGTATATCACTTTGGGAGCGTCGCCGAGAGCGTCTTTATCGCTTATGCGGCTTTCACAGGCAAGAGCGTTTCTTGAAAAAAGAGATTATATAATCCCAGAAGATATTTTGAATATGTATGTCCCTGCGATAGCGCACAGAATTATTTTGAAACAGGAAGCGAAGTTAAAGAGAATCAACACAGAGGACATTCTCAACGAGATAAAAAAATCGGTCGCTCCGCAGATATTGAACGAAAAAGTAAAGAAACAGAACACTATTTGAGGAGAAAAACATGCTTGCAGATAAAATATTTATTGATAGCAATATTTGGATATACATTTTTTGTAAAGAAGATAATTATAAATGCCAAATATCCGAAAATTTTATACGTGAGAATAGCTTGAAAAATATTATTGTTATTTCATAAATTTAAAAACATAAAAAGGAACAAATTATGAAAAGAGCAAGAGTTTATTATTTCTTCGCGTTTTTGATGGCAATTGGGTTTGTTCTGACTTTGTACCACAGAATAACGATAGTATTTTTCGCGGCAGTTTTGGTCCTGCCTATAATTTCCTATCTTCTTATGCTGTTGAATTACGCTTTCATCAAATTCGAAGTCTCCGTTGATAAAAAAATATACGAAAAACGGGAACAGTCCTCGACCTTGATAAGAATCTCAAACGAGGGTATACTCCCCGCGCCTTTTGTAAAAATCAAATTAATTCAGATAGATAAAAACGGAAAAAGCGCGGACGAAAATATTTATGCTTTCAGTATACCCCCGCTGAGGAGAGTCGATTTTCAGACTAATATAGTTATGAAGCGCAGAGGCATGTACGAAGTCGGCATAAAAGAAGTGGAAATATACGATATATTCGGACTGTTTAAATTCAGACGCTCAATAAATATAATAGAAGAAATACTGGTTCTGCCGAAAAGGATTTTACTTTACGGAAATATGACCAGAAATATAATAGCAGAAGACGGCGACGAAAAAAACAAAAGCAAAATCGGCGAGGACAGGACTATCATATCGCATATAAGGGATTATGTCGAGGGAGACAATGTAAATTCCGTTCACTGGAAACTGTCGTCAAAAAAAGACGATTTGGTTGTAAAAGTGTACGACCACCCGAACGACAATAACATAATGATTATAGCAGACATGCAGGCTCACGAATTTGAAGATTCGGATTTATGGGAAGACAGCGGAGATGCGGTTGTGGAAACGGCGTTAGCCTTAGCCATGAAATGCGTATACGAGGGCAAAAGCTGTACGTTATACTGGTACGATACGCTTCAAAGCTGCATTGTCTGGTATAATATAAGCACGTTCAGCGAGTTTAACACGGCTTTTAACCATTTGTCCGTGTCGCGCGTATCTTTCGACGATATAACAGCAGAGACTATTCTGAAAAATCAGGAGATATGCGATACGCACAACGAAATTATCTATGTTATCAATCAGGGGCTCGATATAAATACAGCCGATATTTTATCCGCGCTTGCGGCGTTTGACGACAACGAAATCAACTGCATCTGCTTTGATTTAAAAAATCAGAAAGAAACGGATGATTTTATAAACGAACTGACATTGGCAAACGTAAACATCGTAAAATTTTCAGGCGGCGAATACAATGACTACGCCGAACATTCTGATATTGAAGGATTCCTGAATGACTTTATCCAGAACAATTAATAAAATAATAATAAATTAATTTAAAGCGGAGATTTTTATAGTTTTATGAATAATTTAAAAAATAACGCTTTTGAGAACGATTCGCAGAAATTTAAACCTTTAGTAAAAACCGTATATCTTGATACGGAAAATAAAACGTCGCCGGTAAGTTTTATTTTCGGAATAATATTTTTGTTTCTCTGCATATTTGCCGGTTGTATAGGATTAATTTTCTGCATCGCAGATTCATTTCAACTCAATTATTCTTTATCGAATATTCTTATCAGTCTGACGGCGAGTTTATTATTTTTCACAGTGATATATTTTCTGCCGTCAAGAATTTTTACAATTTTGGTTTTTCTTATCGGCGCAGGTTTTTTTTCGTATCACATAGTATCGCATTTAGATAAGATAATAAACGCGGGATATTCTTTTTTAAACCTATGCTTATATCAAATAAATCAGGCAGGATATACAATCGGTCCGAATATTGATTATAATTTAGCGAAAAACACGCCGTTAAGCGATATAAACGAAATTTTATTTTTAGCGTCGGTTTTATTTGCTTTAATATTTTCATATCTCGTATATTCGAAAAAAAATGTTATATACACTATTATTCTGTCAGTGGCAGTTGTTTTTCCGGGGTTTTTCTACGGACTGATTCCGACGTATTTTTCGTTTTCGTTGGTGACGGCATTTTGGGTGGCTCATTTCGCCATAAATATGTTTGACACAGGGTATATTGCGTATCTCACGGGAAAACAAAATACAATCCCCGAAAAAAGACTTGAAAAACAAAAGTTCAAATCTTTTAAAAAACAGTACAGAAAAAATGTAAAATCTATAAAATCAGAAATCGTAAATATATTAAAATCGCCCAACCGAGAGGAAAACTCAATCAGATTAGATAAATTGGTGCGTCAGTTGGAAGCTGTTTCAAAAGAAACGCTGTTTTTGAAATTTCACAGACTTGATGAACATATAAATAAAACATCGGCAAAACCGGCAAAATCAGTGAGAGAAGAAACTGAGGAAAAAATTCTGCATTCTGCGATTAATACCAATAAAAATAAAAAACCTGATAAATTTATAAACCCTGTAAAACTTGAAAAACATAGACTTTCTGAACAGGCAAAAGAAAGAAAAACCGCCGAAAAATTACAGCGCAAAGAAGAATATAAAAAAGTTCAGGAGCAGCCGTTCTCACAACGGATTAAATTAAGATTTTCTGAAAATTTTAACAGTAAAAAGAAAAATTCCGTAAAGAGCGGTTTCGGCGGCATTTTCGCGTTTATAGTCGCTTTATGCGCGATTTTGGTAGTTCAGCCTTTTATTTCGCCCAACGCGAAATTTAATGTATCTATGCCCGAAAAAATCATGAGTTTTTTCACAGATACAGTCGAATATTTTCTTGTCGGTTCCGATTCGAGCGTTTACGGCGGATATAACGGCGGAATGGGCGGAGGATATTTATATAAACCGGGCGGAGTTAAATTTAAAAATAAACCCATATTAAAAGTAAGCGCGACCACAAAAAGCAGCGTAATATACCTAAGGGGCTGGGTCGGCGGAATATATGACGGTAAGATGTGGCTTGAAGCGGATAAAAACCAGATAGAAAAATATAGCGAATTAGAACAGAATATTTTTTCTTTGTCAAATAACGACTATACGGATAAGACGTTCTTTAAATCTTTTACGCAGAACATGCAGAAAGTGTTTAAAGCCGCTGCCGACAGACAAGCGTCGGAATTAAAAAGCGATTCCGTCACGATAGAACATTTAGTCAGCGGAGGCAGACGAGCTTTTCTCCCGTATTTCTATGACTCTTATTCGTCGGGTTTTAATTTAAAAACGAATGCCGATCTTAATACGGGAATAACAAACTCTCTGTTTAAATATCCGTCATATACGGTGAATTTTTATTCCGCAGACAATATACTGGACAGAACAATGCCGTATGCCGTCGATGATTTAAAAGAATATCTTGATAATTATTCAACTCGTTTAGGCGATTTGAGTTTTTGGACTGCCGACCAAATACAGAGCGAATTTCCCGGCGCATATATAGCGACTGTCAGCGAATTAAATTCATCAATCCAAAGCGATCCGAATTTGAATGGTAAATATATATTTGTCCCGTATTTTTACAGCGAAACCGGCGGCAATACTGACAGCAGCTATATTAACAACGCCGATATAACCAGCGCCCAATATAATAATTTTATTGTCATACCGTCGGAATACGGCGACAAAGTCACGGAAATTCAAAATAATTCCCAATATTGGAATCAGGGTTTTGACCAGCCTTTTTATAACTGCGAATTTGATTACGACGACTATGTGCGTCAGTATTATTTGGACGTGCCGGACACTCTTCCTCAGGAAGTTAAAGACCTGGCAGCGCAAATCACTGAGGGCTGTCAGACTGATTACAACAAAGCCCTCGCAATAGAAAAATATCTTGCAGATAATTATACTTATACGCTCAATCCAAAAGCTCCGTATGACCCGCAAGCCGATTTTGTCTATAATTTTTTATTCGATACAAAAGAAGGCTACTGCACATACTATGCTTCGGCTATGGTGATGATGCTGCGCTCCCTGAACGTTCCCGCGCGGTATGTTGAAGGATTTCTCGTGGATACCTCCAAAAAGACAAAAAGTCCGGACGACGGCAAAGATTATATCATAGTTTACGACTACAACGCGCACGCTTGGCCCGAAGTTTACCTTCGCGGCATAGGTTGGATTCCGTTCGAACCCACGGCTTCATACGGCGATGCCGCTCCCAAAGTGGAGACTCCTTATGTTTATAATCCCCCTGCCCGTCTCCCCGGAGAGGGCAGCATGATGCCGACAGAGCCCGTTACAGATGATTCAGAGGACGTTGCCGTTGCGGCAAATTCCGCCGTTTCCTCTGACTTATCCAAAGTACTGTTTATAATTCTTCTGATTATAATCGCCGCTTCGGTAATATACATTGTAAATTATATAATAAATTCAAGGCGTTTTAAATATTTTAAAAATTCCAACGCTAATGCGGCGGTTATAAAAATGCTGTCATATATTTTGAATTTTTTGCGATACTGCGGTTTTGTAATGTATAACGAAGAAAGCCTGAAAGATTTTTCAAGAAGAATTGCACCGAGTTTTGCAATGATGAATCCGGACGGTTGGGGAAAAATCATGGATATAATGCAGAAAGCGCGTTACAGCAGTCACGAAATATCTGAAGAAGAAAGGACTTATGTCTATGATTTTATAAGTTATTTAAGAAAAGAATGTATGAAAAAACTTAAATTCGATTTGAGATTAAAACTTCGTTTTGTATATTTTGTGCTTTAGCAAATTTTTTTCACAATATTTTAAAAAATTCGTTGATTTTTATTTATATATGTGATATACTATATATAGTGATTTGAGTTTCGCATGATATATCGTAATATGTTATACAAA
>WQYZ01000148.1 GCA_009780985.1 Oscillospiraceae bacterium
ACAGTCAGAATCGATTTTTCTTTGGTTCTTGCCGCCACATTCATCATAATCCCGCAGCCGACCGCGGACATAAATAAATTTAAGGACGGCATGCCTGTCCGCGCTTCGCATATAATCTGCGCGTTGCTCACGATTGTCTGAGCATATTTGGTAAATCCTACGATAAAGCTCCATATTGCTATTCCCGCAAAATTTGCGATCAATATCAAAAACAACGTTGCGATTCCTTTAAACCCGGTAAATTCTTCTTTAAAAATAAAACCCGCTTTGCCGGTGTATAAATTAAATTTCAGTTGAAAGATCGCCAGTAATCCGAAAGAAAATAAAACCTCTCTCACTATCCTGAGATCATAATTTACAAGATAGACACTCGCCGATATTCCGATCAGCACGCCGGCAAAAATCCCAGATAAAAAATATCTCGTCTGTCTTTTTATATTACACATTTTCTTCGTCCTCATTTTCCTCTTCTTCTTTTTTCTTTTTTCTTCTGACTTGAACTATAATCACAATTACCGCAATTACAATCACAGCCGGAATCCCGATTACAATCAGCCATTTTAATAAATTCATATTTGTGAACAGCCAAAATCCCGAACTTGTGTCGGGATTTACGTCCGAATTCATAACCGGCTGACCATCTGGACCGATTGCGATTCCATTGTCCGGCGTATATCCGGCTCCCATTCCCATATCCGATGCCGTGTCGATTACGTTAAACGAAAAATCTTTTTCTTCTGAAAGCTGATTCCCATCCGCGTCCTCATATTCAAATATAAATTTCCCGGTTTGCATGCCTGGCACCGTCGCAGTCAAGTAAAAATCATTGCTTAAAAATTTCCCCGCGTCTATATTTCCTGCGTAATAGTTTCCCGCTGAATTTATAAATCCGTCGCCTTCAATTCTTACCACCACGTTATATATCAAACTTTTTCCCAAATTTCCGAACTGAATGTTTACGTCGGCGTCGTCTCCCAGCTGCACGTCGTTTATCGGCGGGATTTCGCCTACGCTGAACCGTATTTCCTGCTGAACCGGTATATTTATAATTTCTGAATCTGTCGCGATGTCCCCATTGTCGCTCTTATACGACATAGCTACTGTTATGCCGTAAGACCCAGGCGCGGCGTCGGACTGCACTACAAGTTCTATACTCTTTTCAACAGTCTGCCCCGGCTCTAACCTGTCGACGAAAAAAGTGTTTGAGCCGCTTTGGGGATTAAATACACCTTTTTCTTGCGAGATTGTTATTTTCAAATCTTTTACGGCAATTTCTTTGTTAGTATTCAAAAATTCAAGAGAGAAATAGAATGATTTTCCGCCGTATACCGCAGATACGGAAGTATCTGCATTTGTGCTTCCGCCGCCGTAGCTGAATTTATTTATTATTATAACCGGAACATCAGGCGTATTTACCGTAGTTTCCTGATTTTTTGCCGGATTGACTATGTTTGTTCCCGAATACTGCTTTATTGCGTCTTCGCCGTGAGTGAGAGTAATATCTATGGCGGCGTATCCTTCCTGAGCTGAATCAAGCGCCATAAAAGTAAAGTTTTCAACGATGGTTTCGCCGGATTTTATGCTGTCTATCTTAACGGTTCCCGAACTTTTATTTATTAATCCGGACGCCGGCGTAAGAGTCAGAATAACGCCGTCCGCATCGGCTCCCGTATTTGTCACGGACACATTAACGTTAAAATCGCTGTTCACTCCTATGGAACTTGGAATTTTTACGGAATTTATTTTCAAATCCGACGAATTTACTATAACCCCGAAGTACTGGCTTACTCTATCCCCGCCGGTTCCCGATGCCGATCCGTAAGACGCTTCCACAGTAAACGAATTATATCCGTAACTTGCGTCCTGAGTAACAATAAACGTAAAATCAGCCGTTTGCTTTTCGCCGACTTTCAGCGAATCTATTTTAACGGTAGCCGATGTTTGGTTTAAAATACCTTTACTTGGCAAAGTCATTGATAAAATTATATTCTGTGCGTCAACTGTTCCGGTATTTGAAACAGTCACGCCGACGTCAAAAGTATCCCCCATGTTAACAGTCTGCGGAACGGATACGGAATCTATTATAATTTGAGGAATTTCGGCGTTTCCAACGCCTGTGCCGACATATTGACTTGCATAAACCGCGTTTGTTCCGTCAGGATTCATTCCGTAGACAGATATATTGAACAAACAGTATTTACCCACAGCGTTGTCAGTTGCGGAAAAAGTTATTTCTTTTATAACGCTGTCCCCCGCTTTTAGTTCAGATATGGGAAAAGTGTTTACGCTCTTGTTTACGACGCCATCAGGCACTGTGACGGCGACATAAAAATTCTTCTCGTCCGCGCCGTTATTCTGTATTGTTATTGACAGAGTAAAATCCTCTCCGGGGTTTACTTTGTCGGGAATACCGGCTGTTATTGCGAAATTCCTGCCGTGCGTATCTTCGGAAAGCACATTAAAACCCGCATATTGTGTCTTAACAATCGGATTTTCGGAATCTGTAGCTGGGGCATACTTGATTTCTATTTTTATCTGATTATAATTGTCAGCCGCAGAAGGCGTGACTACGGCGTCTAACGATATTTCCTGCTGTTCGTCTTTTTTCAGAGAAGCTATCTGAATTATATCTGAAGAAGTGTTATCTATCCCGGGCTGGCATGTTATAGTGACTTCTATATTTTCAGCGTCCGCGCCGGTATTCTGCAATGTGGCTTTCAGCTGAAATGTGTCGCCTCTTTTTACGGTTACAGGCAAATCGACCGAAGTTATTTGTATGTTCGGCAAATTCGCGTTAATTGCAGAATTTGAATTATCGATATAAATATCTATGGGAAAATCTGAAATTACGTTAGCGGCATTGTATATGCTCAATACAAGCTGATTCGCTCCCAGTTTTGTCTTATCCTTAATATTTAAATCAAACATGACTTCCGCATTGTCTCCGACAAGCATATCCCCTACCATTTTAACAGCGATAGGTGTCGTATCGTTCAGAAATTTTATCGACGCCATAACTCCTTGGGATAATGCGCCTAAATTCACAAATCTGACAGCTATTTTAAAATCCGACCCCAAGGACACATTTGTCGGGGATGTCTGCGCGAGTATTTGAAAATGAGGCGTCTGGGCAGCGTATGGGTCCTGATAAATCGTGACGGTTATGGTTTTAGTAAGTTGGTCAACTTTGTTGTCTCCGATTGAAACCGTAAATTGAATTTGCGCCTGGTTGCCCGCTTGCGCGCTACTATCTACTTGATAGAGAAAAGAAAAAGTATTTGATGTTCCGGCTTCAATTCTCTGCGGGTCCGACACTGTCGACAACGTATTCAAAACGCCGAAAACCGCCGTAGATACACGCACATTGTCGATGTAATAATTCGCGTTATTTTTTATAATTACGTCAACTTTGAAAGTATTTCCAGCCCAGACGCCGTCCCCCGCGTCGATTCTCTCGATTGTGAGCAGACTGTACGAATAATTCGGGGAACTGGAAGCAGAAACCGTATTCAGATTATATATATTGCATAGCCCCGATATTATAATTATAATAAGAAAAGTAAAAACAACAGTCTCTAATTTTTCATATTTCTTTATATTCATTTTGAAATTTCTCCCAATTTTTCTGTACTATCTTTATTAGGTGTAACGGTCTGATAATCTGCGATAACGCCGCCGTCTTTCAGCTGTATTATTCTGTCGGCATATTCTGCGATCTCCCGGTCATGCGTGACTATTACAAGCGTCTGATTATTGTCTCTGGCTATTTTCACCATAAGCGTCATGACTTCTATTGTCGTTCTGGAGTCTAGATTCCCGGTAGGTTCGTCTGCAAAAACGACGGCGGGTTTTGCCACAAAAGCGCGGGCTATGCCGACCCTTTGCTGCTGACCCCCGCTCATTTGCGTAGGTTTGTGTTTAGTGCGGTCTCCGAGTCCGACAAGCTTCAGCATTTTCAGCGATGACTGCGTACGCTTCCTTTTTCCCATACGCCTGAACACAAGCGGCAATGCAACGTTTTCTTCGGCAGTCAAAGTAGGTATAAGATTATATGACTGGAAGACAAAACCAATGTATTTTTGACGGAATAAAGCAAGTTTTTTCTCGCTTAATTTATTCACAGCGCTTTTATTTATTATTATATCGCCTCTTGTGGGTTTTTCAAGTCCAGCAAGCATATTCAGAAGAGTGGATTTGCCGGAACCGGAAGTTCCCAATATACAGCAAATCTCCCCTTTTTTAATCTCTATATTTATATTATCGAGAGCGACAACTTTTTCTTTCCCGATTTTATACACTTTACGCAGTTTATCAACTTTTATTATATCCACTGCACTTGTACTCTCTATGCTTTTCCCCTCCGTTAAAGATTTTAATATAATACAATATATTTTAACATAAATTTTCCGTAAATTTCCGTGATTTTCGAAAAATTTACAATTTAATGATTATTTTCTTTAATATAAATTTAGGGCACGCAAATGCGTGCCTCGCTCATTTGTAACTATTCAAGATGGTAAAAAAATAATTGCCTAACCTGCCAAATGAAATATAAAATTAAGATGTAAACAAAAAGAGTAAAATCTACTTATTTTTAGGACGGTCGTAAACCGCGACATAGTCTATTTCCATCGCTTCCTCCCAGATACCTGGGCTTACCGGACCTCCCCAACCCATGTTCCAATCGGTTCCGTTGGTAGGCGCCGAACTCTCAACCGATAATTTAATGTAAAGCGGATTCCGACATATCCCCGAATCTACGGCGGCAAGGTCATTTTCAGTCACGCGCCACATCACCTTGCCGTCTATATAGACTATATATTCATATGGCATCCACTCCAGCGCGTATATATGCCAATTTCCGTCATAGAGATTGGTTCCCGGAGGGTAATCCGACGTATTGTAGATGCCGTCTTTTCCGTAGCCTTTGTGAGCGGGACCGTAACCATCCCAGTGCAGCGCGCTGTTTGACCCGTTCTCGTGGACTCTGGATAATTCTATGATGTCTATCTCAGTGCCGTCGATACCTCCGTTTCCGACTGTATTTACGCTTTCGTTGAACAGCCAAAATGCACCCCATGCGCCGCTGCGGTTCGGGTATCTTATTTTTGCTTCATAATATCCGTATGTACCCTCAAATTTACCTTTTGAACGGACCGCGCTTGCCGTTATGAAGTTATTGCCCTCGTTTTCCTTGGCAAACCTGAGTTTTAAAACGCCGTCGCCTGCGCTTACATTTCGTGGTTCCCATTTGCTGTTGCCCTGACGGTCATGCCGGTAATGTACCGGATCCTGCCATTTGGTAAAATCAAGGGAATCGCCGTTGAAATCGTCGTAAAACAACGTATTCTCAAATTCATGGAATTTGGCTTTTTCCGGTCCTGTTCGCATAAAAGTAACTTCTACTATCAGATTATTTTCGTCTTTAGATGCAGTCTTATCAGCCACACCGTTGAGCGGTATCCCATCTATATCATCTATTGTCGTATTTCCGAAATAATCTGCGTTTACCGGTTCAAGCGTGTATACGGCTTTATAAACCGTATTAGGCTCAAATGTGGACCGAATTTCTGGATACCATGAAAGGGTTTCAAAATAATCACCCCTGTCTTTTTTGAACAGTCCCTGCGGATATATTCCCGCAGAGGGAGCTTTTATTGCTGTGATATTTACCGAATTTACAGCCATGTAAGATTTACACCCCCTTGATATCGTCTGTGATGTCAAGCAGCCACTTATTGGTATCAGTCATCCTTACGCCGTTTCCGCTTATGACAACCGTTTCCGGTTTGCCGACATTAGTTCTTTTCAGCAACCCGACAACAACCCTGAAACAGTTTTCGCCGTCCGAACGGGGTGCGTGATGCAATGTGGTTTCATATAACATTACAGCTTCGCCGGCGCATAAGCGGAATGTTTCAAACTGAGAGGCATATATAATCCCGTTATTGATTTCCTCTCTGTGCGAAATGTCTAACAGCATGGCATCTGCAGTTAAGTTAAATTCGCTGCCGATATGATATTCGGTTTTCCCCGTTCCGGACAGATTGTACCCGTTACAATACCCGATTTGAATTTCCAACCCACCGAACAGATTTTTAATATGTTTACAATCAGACGTTGTTTGAAGCGCGTCGTCAGCAGCTTTGTAAACAATGCTGTCTTTGGGACAGGGAGTATTTGCGAGCATGGTCAACAGTTCCGTAAAATCACCTTCCACTACATATCCGTAGCGACTGAACTCTTTTGAATGAATAGATTTAATTTCCATTTAAAATATCTCCTTTGTTAATATTTTTTAGTTGATTTTTTATTGTATTAATTATAATACGATATAAGAAATAAATAAAGTCTTTTCGTGTAAATTTTTTATCCGAGTCATGATATAATCCCTGACATACCGCAGACTTTCGCGTTTGCCCGGCAAAAACCCCAGCCAGTCAAGTTCCCAGACATCCGCCCTGAGATAATCCCCGCTGTTTTTTATATAACATTGTCATTTCGGAACGGAGGCTTTTAGTCTGTCGACGGCGTCCGGGATATAGTGTTGATGATGCCGCATCGTTTTTACGCCCGCAAACTTTATAAAATATTTATGTTCGCCGTCTGATACGCCGTAGCAGATACAGCCGGAATCTTGATTATCGAATACTTTGAATACTCTCCCGTATTCATTCAGAAACGAGAAATCGAATGGTTCGCTTGTCCTGCACGGCAGTCCGTCAATGTATTGAAAATGAAAATTTTTCAGATACCACGACGGCACTGGGCTGTCCATGTTGTTGAACCATTTCAATACATCCTGCATTTGATTCATCATATTATCAATCTCGCTCTGTCCAAGTAGTATTGCATCGCAAATGGCAGAAAGAAGACCGCTGACATCGTAAACACTGCGGGCGATTTTCCAGTAATTGACGATTCTGCTTTATGTAATTGAGGATGAAATCGTCGCCATCAAAACGCAACCTGCACTCTTGATATTTTTTTTATTGTTGTATCTATTTCATATTTGTATTTTCCCGTCCATTTTTCCTGTGTTTCCGGTATGGGGATAGAGTGTATCCTTTTCAAAATTTTCCCTGCCTGTATTCCTAATGCGTACTGCTCTGTTTCGGACAGCTTGGGTAATACAGTTTCCAAATCTTCTCCATCAATCCAGCTATAAATTGAATATACCCCTTCGTCACAGATGCCAAATTCCGCAGGGACGCGCATGGGAATACCAAGCGCGGCAATCTGTTCCGTCATGTAAAGCAACAGTTTTTTTGTTTCATACTGAGAAATCGGCGAAATGCGGAGCAGATACTTCGCACCGTCTGTTGTGGTTACACAGTATTTCTTATCTTCCGACCAGCCTTTGGTGATTGGCTCCGATTTTACGATTGTTCCATATATCTTTTTATCTGACATATATTTATTCTTTCATATCACCCGTTTATCGGTTATTAATGGTTGTTATATTCTATCACATAACTGTGAATAATTCAATAGTAATTCGCCAAATACAGAAACAAACTGTACCCGCCGTATTATAAAATTGAACTTGATTTATTTTTTATGTCATGCTATACTATCTATATAGATGCTGAAATATGGCGATCACAAACGAGCTGATTCAGGGAATAGACGGCACAATCAGTGCTCATACGGTAAACGATATGTTGTGTATATGCGCTTTTATACCCATGAAAATGCAAATATAGAGTAAGGAGAAATTTATATGGTTACGAATAATTGTAAAGGCAAAAAAATTTATATTTTCAAGGCGGATGAAATAAAAAAAGCCGCCGGGACCGACAAAATCGCGTTTTACTACGACGCGCTGCGGTTTATTTGCTCGTTGCAGGGAGTTCTGAACCGCGAAAAACCGATTATGTTTATAGACTACAGGGATAAGGTCGATAAATTCTGGCTTGACTATATATCAGAGGAGGGAAAATTCCTGCATGGATTCGATTTTATCTATCTGAATAACGTTGACGAAGTAATCGAAGTCTTTTCAGCCGAGATAAAAAAGTGCGGTTTGGTATTGTGGGACAAAAACGTTCCGGCAACGCTGAATGTCGCCGCGACAGTGTGCGGTGTTTCGGATTATCTGCCAGTCTGCTCCGGGGAATTTTGCGGTTATCTGAACGCAAAACCGAGCCTTTCGGGTTTGGCAGTCAAACTTGATTTGACAGACAGGTTCAACGTAGAATCCGGCGGAACAATATACGGCACAGACAGGAAATCGACTGGAAGCGCGAAATGTGACGCATATATCTACACCCTCGAAAATTTTTTCGATATGACTTCAGACGATATAATGGGGTATATTCTCGACGGAGCAGGCAGAGACTGGCTCATAGAAGAAAACAACGCGGATTACGAGAACGCTTTTGTTCCCAATGTCGATTATCTGATTGCGAACAGGGCGTTCGTATTCGAACTGTCGCCGTGGGACGACGAAGTTCCATGCGACGACATAAATCAACCGTTGGGAACGGATTACAGATTATTCTGCGAAATCCTGAGAAGACAGGCTGATAAAAATAACAGATCGAAAATAACAAGCGTCACGGGGTTTACACCGTGGCAGGTCAAATACAGCGACTACAAAAACAAGTCAAAACACGGCGGAGTGGAAACAGAATGGCGTCACGCCGAGCTTCTGTCTGCGCACAACTGCATAATGGACGCAGACGCCTACGGTTTCTGCGGGCTTTTCAACGCCTCGCTGTACAGACATTACCCTCTGAATGAAAAGTATATAAACAGTCACAGCGTAACGCATGAAAAATATGACGAAAATAAAACATATATTCTGCTTTACATGGGCGATTACGATTCCGCCGCATGGCTGTCAATATTCGCGCCCGCGCATTTCAGCGACATAAACAGAGGCAAATACCCGCATATGTGGTGTTTCAACCCGAATCTATCCAAGCGCGTCCCGATGGTGTTCGATTATGTCTATAAAAACAAAACCGAAAACGACTTTTTCGCGGCGGGCGATTCGGGCGCGGGCTATTTCAATCCTTCGCTGCTGTTTGCGCCGAGGATATTCTCCGATTTGCCGGACGCAGATTCGCTTTTTGTCGGGCATAACAGATACTATTTCGATAAGTTTGATATGAGTCACGTAGGGTTTATAATAAACGGGCATCATAAATTCGATGAAAAAGTATATGATATGTACGCAGAATTTCTGAGTGGCGGAGCGGGTCACAACGGTCACAGAAACCCGATTCATATAAAAAGCAACGTTGTGTTTATAGGCTATCTTGGCGATTTACCAGGGCATTCGTCGCCGCTTGACGGGTCGTTTGACTCGTCAAATATAGAAAACGCCGCGGATATGATAGTTAGTTGGGGAAAAGAAAAAGTATATAAAAATTTCATGCTGTTCAGGACCATTTTATGGTCTCCGTCCATGGTTGACGCGCTCGTAAAGTGTCTGAAAGAAAAAGATCAATCAAACGAATATGTTTTCCTCAACCCGGACGATTTTTTCAATATGTGCAGAGAGGTTTTTTGATATAAGTCTATTAACTTTTCTACTAATCGTTTTTGTCAATATAAAATTATATACAGATAAAATCGGTACGGGATTATTTGCCTCGTTTTAATTTTTAATCGTTATGATTAACACTGGGAAAGCGTAACTACAATCGGATAATGGTCTGATGTATACGCGCCCTCGAAACCGTTGATAAGAACTTTATACGATTCTATATAGAAATCGTTACTGGTATAAAACAAATAGTCAATTGGACTGTCTTTTTCTATGGTGCTGCTCGGTCGGTAACCGTGAAATGTTCCGTGCGACATGCTCGATTTTGCGGTATATTTCGCGTCGCTCACTCCAGCCTCCGTCATAATGTTATACGGGGCGGATTTCTCTTTCACGTTGAAATCGCCCGTTAAAAACGAAGGGATTTCTGTTTTGAGCATATTATTTCGTATGAGCTTGGCGCCTTCAAGCATTGCTGTCTGCCCGACATGGTCTAAATGAGTGTTATAGTGGATGAATTTTTTCTGCGTTTCGTTGTCAAGCAGTATTACATACGTGCAGATTCTAATACAGGCTGCGTCCCATCCCAACGAAGGTCTATCGGGCATTTCCGAAAGCCAGAAACTGTTGGTTTCCAAGAGAGAAAAACGGTTTTTTCTGTAAAATATTGCGGCGTATTCTCCCGCGTGTACGCCGTCGTCCCGTCCTACTCCGGCGGAAGCGTATTCGGGGAAACATTCGGTTAAGTCGATATACTGACTGTGAAGCACTTCCTGAAAGCCAATCAAATCGGGGGAAGCGTTTTTGACGAGCGGCACAAAATTAACAATGCGCGATTCCCACGCTTCTGCGCCTTTATCGCAGGCATTGCGTATATTAAAACTCATTACGCGTATTTTTGTCATAATTAATATTCCTCCGTATATTTTAAAATTTTCTTGAATTATTTCAATAATATTATTTTGAATCTTTATAAACAGCAGGGAAAGTGGAATACCCGAAACACTGACCCGCTATATACACGGTGCGCGTCACAGGATTTACCCGGATGCAGCCCGCTTCGCGAGCGGCGTCCGGTCCGCATTTTACAATACTTGAAATTCCGTTTTTAGTCAGGACTTCCCATGTTTTGCCGCCGTCAAGAGAACGCATAACTGCGTTGTCGTTGAGGTATGTGTCTCCGGAACCCCCAGTGTATATTACGTCGGTATAAACCGGGTCAACCGCAACCGTTTTGAGTTTGCGTTCGCCGTAATAATTCAGCGGTATGTTGTCGGTAAGTTCTGTAAGATTTCCTGCATTTATATCATACACATACAGTCTGTCCGAATCCACAGCATATATTTTACTGTTCACGGAATCGCAGGCTATATCACATACATTGCTTTTTAGTGAAGTAAGCGTTGTCCATGTCGCTCCATGATCCGATGACATAACTACTTTACTGCCGTTTGCGCCGTATAATTCGTTTGTCTTTATATTATGGGTGAAAACGCCCTTGCAGCCGTCCATCTTTTTCCATGTTTTGCCTCCGTCCGCACTCCTGTAATCCGAGGCAAAAAAGACGTCTTTTTCAACGGGGTCAGAGTAGCTGACATCAAGCCCCGAGACAATGACCCCTGTATCAACGCGCGTTTTCCCGCCGTCAAAACTGATTCTTATCTCTCTGCTTCCGCTCCAGCCGCCCGCGCTGTTCAGCGTGAACATAACGTTTTCGTCAACGGCATATCCGCCGTAGCAGAATCCGCCCCAGCCAAACCCCGCAAAATCGACTAAACACCACGTATGACCCGCGTCTTTCGTCACGTATCCGTTGTAGTCCTGCGAGCCGAAATACAATACGTCGGGATTGTTTACCGAAAAATTGAACATTCCGCCAGTCATAATGCCCGTGTTTCCGTTGCAGTCCCATATGAACGTTTTTCCGCCGTCAACGCTCTTTGTCACCCAGTCGCCGCCGAATGTCCACACATAATCCGCGCTGAGCGGAGACCACGCAA
>WQYZ01000149.1 GCA_009780985.1 Oscillospiraceae bacterium
CCCGTTATCAGTTTAAATTCCTTAGCAGATAACATTTCTATCTTTTCATAACAGTTCATTTTCTTCACCCTGAACTATTATATCATATTTTGGGGTTCTGCGACACATCTAGTATAACATAGTCTATGTAAACGGAATTTAAACATTTGCTAAAATTTCAGATATATAATTCATTTCGTCTTTATCTTGGTAATTTTTGCCAGTATCGTTATTGTTATGCTTTCACTCATTATTTGTATGACATCATCAGCGTTTCCCCATTGCTTACGCAGTAAACATCGCCGTTTTTCGTCAAATACACCCCCACTCCGGCTTCCTCTAACGCCGAAACCACCCTGTCGTCTCCAGAACCATCAGTTGGATCAGAAGAACACGTCATCACCGCGTATTTAGGCTTGATCGCATTGATAAATTTTATACAGCCTTCGTTGTACCGCCCGTGATACGGCACTTTCAGATAATCATATTGCGTATTCATAATATTTTCATCCAAAAGCAGCTCTCCAAGACGCTCCCCCATCGCGTCACCTGTAAACAGAAAATTATTATTGCCATGCTTCACACTTACCACGATAGAAAAATCATTTTCATTAGGGGTGATGCCGTTCTCAACATCATTGTCTTCGTCGTTCGCATTGTCTCCGCTGTAATCGTAGTATGCTAACTGGGGCGGATATACCGTAAACACAGAGTTGTCGAGCGTAAATTCCATCGTTTCGGTCAATATATTGAGCTCAAGACCTGCTTCATTCATCGCCGCAATAAACCGATCATATTGTTTTGACTGCTTGCCGTAATTCGGAACTATAACTTCTTTTACATCAAGGTTTTGTATTATTGCGGACGCTCCGCCCACATGGTCTTTGTGAAAATGTGTGATTATCAGATCGTCTATTTCGGTTATATCGCGGTTTCGGAGATATTCTACAATCCGTAAACCATCCTTGGTTTCGCCCGTATCAATCATCACTGTATGATTTTCAGTGGTTATGAGGATTGCGTCCGCTTTGCCTATGGCGAACACATATATTTCCATTATACCGTATTCGGTATCAGTGTCAATGGCGTACTCCGTTTCCGTAGTTTCTGATGTTTCTGCGGAGCTTGCCTCTGTGGAATCGGTAACCTCAGTACCGGAAGTCATTGAGGGTATTGTTGATTCTAAAAAATTATCCGTCGTATTTGTTGTATTAATATCATCAATACCGCCGGATTGTGCCGAACAGCCTCCCGCAAATACAATAACAGTTACAGAAACAATGCACAGACACAATAGTGTATATAATTTTATTTTTTGCATATCATGCCAGCCTCCCGAATTGTAAAATTTTATTTTGGGTTAATCGTCACTTGACTGGGTGATGCAGTAAATATTCGACAAGACGGTTGTACGCCTCAGCGTTCAAATGACAGTAGCCGTCAGACGACAAATCTTTAAATTGCGCTCCTTCGCGAATTCGAGTAAAGTATCGTTTGCGCTGGCTATCACGTCGTTATTCATACTTCCGTTCTGCTGCCCCGCAACCAATGGCGTCACCGACAGTATCACTACGATTTTATCAGGGTTCTTCGCCGCTCCGTTGTAAATCAGGTTGACTGCGTTAACCGCAACGTCAGACACCGCGTTATTCAACCCGTAACCCGTCGCTGCCGTTATTGTCGTATCTTTCAAAACTTTTTCGCCTCAAACTCTATCGAATCACGATATATGTCAAGTCCCGAAATAATGGAATCGCCGAGAAAGACAATATTTGAAAAATAATCGTGAGGGTCGGGAATATCGTCCAAGAGAGGCACGAGTCCGCCATATGTGAATCGATTTTCTCTTGAGCCTCCACGTAAAAAATTATATATATTATCCCTGTTAATATAGAAAACTGTCAACATGCCTGCAAATATGACAAATAACGCGATAATCTATATCAGGAGCGTGATTTTATCGCGCGTATTAAAAGTGTAATAAATATTGGCGTCCGGTATATTGCACGTTATTTCAACGTTTATATCGTCCGTGTAAAAATAACTGTTGTGAGACAGCGTCAGTTAAACGGAACTGTGCTGAGGGTCGTAAGGGTAGCCTTTTTTAAATCGCTCATTCCCGTTCTGTCGTATAAATCCGTTACGCTCTGTTCTTTTATACCGACTTTGAAGCGTTTATATACTGAGCGTTGCTCAGTGGGCTTATGGGAGCGGAAGAGTCGGTATTTATTGTTTTACTGCCGCCGCAGGAAGATAAATATAACGCCAATAAAGCTAAAACTAAAATTAGCGAGACTGATTTTCTTTTGCTTATTAACATAAAATCCCCTAAATTAATTTATTACTTAAATATTATTTTACTCTGACGCGCCTAAATTGTCCCTTCCGCCTCCTTTGATTATATGGAGAATATAAAATTTCTCAATACGGGTTCGTTAGCTTTGCCCGTTTAATTTCCTCAAACCTTACTCTGAAACAAGCTGTTCACAGAATATAAACACCCGCTTTAAGTACCGTTTTCAAGTTCACCCCTAACTTTCAAAGTTAAGTAATATGCAGAGTAAGTTTTTCCAAAAATTGCTTAGTTTTCTTAGTGACCTCGCTGATGTGCCATTCGCCGTTAATTTTAACCTTGAAAATGTATTTTAAATGAGCAATAAAATCAACAACCGAAAAATTAGCCAGTAATTTCTTATCACGCAGAAGATTATAGATTTTGTAGCTTAGCAAAAGCGATATATGGTTGATAAAAGCCCATGTTTCCAAACTTTTAGCGTCCTGCATATAACTTTTGCACAGTAGTCAAAAGTATATCGATAATCTGTCATGTTTTGTATGAAATGGCAATAATTCGTTATTATTTATACATAGTTTTATTATAATTCAGCCTGCGTTTTTTTCGCTTCTGTATAATCATATTGCGCCTGATATATAAAATCAGCGCAATGACGGCAATACACCCTATGATTTCTAAAATTACAGATAATACCGCAAATATTTTAGAAATTATTGAGCTCTTTTTAATCTCCAGCGGCTGTCCGGTATCGTTTACCATATTGACGCTTACAGGGTCATTTTCATCGAAATGCACCTGTAAATCCGCTTCCCCCAACTCGGCGGGCATAGCAGTAGATACGCCCGGTTTCAGTGTAAACACCGCTTTGCCGTCTATCTTGCCGCTTGTACCGTCTGTTGTTAATATGTATTTGACATCTATATCATCTTTACTCAAAGATTTCAAAACAAGACAGGTAAAATCCCCGGCAGGAATCAAATCCATATCTGTTTTGCTTCCGTCTGCGCTTTCTACAGTATACTGCTTTTTACTGAGTTCGTTCGCGCTGTAGCTGACTTGTATAAGATCGCCGAAACCGTAATCGAACAGTGCTCCTGTATCATCCCACCGGGCAACTTCGGTGGGCGACTTCATAACCACGGCTATCAGCGTTCTCCCGCCGCGTTTCGCGACCGCCATATATGTATATCCCGCGTCCCCAGTCCAACCCGTTTTTTCGGCTATGACACCGTCATACTTATACTGACCTTTTAACATCGAATTTGGACGGTTCAAATCACGCGGTTCAGTTTGCTTGTTCGTGGGCGGTATTTCGTACGATATTGTGCCGAATATCTTGACAAACTCCGGTATTTTTATCGCCGCCATTGTTATGCGCGCCATATCGTATGCAGTTGTGTAATGATTTTCGTCGGGCAAGCCATGAGCGTTTACGAAGTTGGTGTCCAACGCCCCCAACTCTTTCGCCCTCGCCGTCATCAGTTTCGCGAAATCGTCCATGTTTCCGCTTACCAACTCCGCTATCCCGTTCGCGGCGTCATTCGCCGAAGCAATCGCCAGCGCGTACAACGCTTGTTCAACCGTCAGTTGCTCTCCTACGTCGAGGGCGATACTCGACGAATCGTTGCCGATTGAAAACACGGCGTCGTGCGACATTGTTATTGTGCCTGTCATCTTGCAGTTTTCTAAGGCGAGCAGGGCGGTCATGATTTTGGTTATGCTTGCGGGGTATAGCTTTTCGTGCATATTTTTTTGAAATAAGACCTGACCCGTATCGCCGTCCATCAGAACGACCGCTTCGGATTTCATTTGCGGCGTATCAGGCAGCTGCGCGGCAAATGTGCCTGTCGATAAAATCACGCCGCAAAATAATATAGCAATTATGTATTTGCTTACTTTTTTCATCAATACATTAAAAATACCTTTCTTTAATCTTCCATATATTTATATTTTCACATACTCTTTGTTATTCAAGATTTTTATTTGACATTTATTAAAATTTCAGGTACGCAAATTCATCTTCATCGTCCTCATGATTATCTTCATCATTACTACCACCATTATTCTTACGCGAATATAACACGGAGCAAATCAAAGACGTCAGGGGCATCGTCAGAAGAATACCCAAACTGCCTATGATTGCCTGAAGTAGTTCGACAATTATCGACTGCGTATTTATAAGCTGTATGAAAGACGTCGAATATGCGATTAACAGCAGAACAACTGACAATGATTCACCGATATACGCCAGCACAAGAGTGTTAATCATCGTGCCCATTACGTCTTTGCCTATGTTTACCCCCGATGTAAAAATGTCTGCGAATTTGAGATTCGGTGCCTGGCTTTTGAGTTCCTGAAGCGCGGAGGCAATCGACATGGCTACGTCCATGACGGCTCCAACTGCCCCGATTAAAATCCCTGCGAATATGATGGCTTTCAAATCAATCGGATTTTTTGTCGGTAAAGACTGCAAATATACAGATTCCTCATTTAACATCCCCGTGAGCCACAGCACTTTATCCATGAACAAAGTCAACAGTCCGGTTATGATTACGCCTCCGAAACAGCCGGCAACCGCCGCCAGTGATTTTTTGTTCACGCCGTTCACCATGAACAGCGTGACGATAATCGAAAATATGCAGACAATGATTGCAGATATATAAATATTTTTACCCGACAGGAGCGCGGGTATAAATACCTCGAAAATAGCCACGCAAGTGAAGCAAAGGGAAAGTATGGCATTTACGCCCTTGACCCTGCCGAAAAAGATCAGCAACACAAGAAATACCGCGCCCAGAATCAAAATTTTATCTAACCTCACATAGTCGATGAAGTGCCATTGATTGTCTTCCGGGAACAATGATAAAATAACTTTATTGCCTACTTCCACATCTTTGGCGTCGTTGGAATAGTAAGCAGTGACATTTTGTACCGCAGTTATGTATTTATCGCTCATCCCCTGTTTATATACCGCTTCAAACGTTATATCTCTATCGCCGTCATCATTGGATACTGCGCCGTAGTCTGCCGAATTGTCTGAATTGTCGTTGGGATTTGTTATTGACACAATTTTAGTGACTTTTGCCTCGATTGTCTGATTGTTGTTCTGAGTAAAAGCCGCCAGTCCTTTTACCGCAATTCTGTTGCCGATATACAAAAATAATACTGCCGCTACCATAATTGCCAAGTAGCATATTATATCAAATACTTTCTTATTTTTTTTCATATGTTCTCCGTATTACGGTTTTACCACATAATTATGGGGATTTTGTCTCGCCCCGTTTATCGCCACCTCAAAATGGCAGTGCGGTCCAGTAGCCGCTCTAGTCATGCCGATTTTCGCTATGACGTCGCCTTTATACACTTTGTCCCCCACTTTTTTCACAATCTGGCTGTTGTGAGCGTATAACGTAGTCATTCCGCCGCCGTGGTCGATTACTATATATTCGCCGTATGTAGTTCCGCTTAATTCTTGTTTAGCCGCGTTGTTACTGATTTTCAGTTTTTGACTGCTGATCTGGCTTTGTAACCCGCCGACTGTATTATTAGCTGCTTCCGCTGTCAGCGATTTATTTATATCCGAAAACGTGAACGGCGTAAGCACAAGCGCAAAAATTAATAAAATTCCTATTGTTCTTTTCACTTTATAAATTTTCCTTGTTTTTGTTACTCGACCTATTCTCTCTGCAATACAGCAATTTTATACAATTCAAATGCCATATTAACACTCTTCAATAAAATTACAATAAATATTCTGCGTTCAACAGCATATTTTCTACGCTTCTTATATCAACCCCTCTGTTCAGTTCGGTTTGCGAATTAGTATCACGCGGGTTTACGCCATATTCCGCGTATAACTGGTTCACTCCGGCTAACAGCGGCATTTTGGTCGGCTCGTGTACATTCATCGACTTTTTCGGGTTCGTGACTATTCGTGTCACCGCCGCGATTTTCGTAAGCTCCAGTTCAGATAAAACGCCAGAATTCTCAAATATTGTACCGCTAACGTTTACGCGCCCCATTACCGCCATAACATCGACTTCATACTCCCTTGCCCTTATCATCTCATCCGCAATTTCCTCATATGTATGCTCACGCCCGATTGGTTCGACGCAGTAATACAACTCAAGCCCCGCCGCTTTTATCGCCTCAATCGTGGCTATCCTATTTTCCTTTGGTATATTTGTATCAATACCCTCGCGCAGACGAACTATATGATATGCCCCCGAAAAACCGACAGTCCTCAGCCTTTCAGCATAACTTAAATCAAAATCGCCTATGTTGGCTATGAGCTGTATTCTGCCCGGCAGTATCTCTTTTACCGCTTTGGCGATGGATATAAACTTTTCTTTGTCAAAATCGGCGGTCGTCATCAGAAACAACGCTTCGATATTTTCCTTCGCAATCGTCTGCGCCTCAGAAACAATCTGTGCCGCATCCTTTTCAAACTGCGATTCGACCGAAAATGTGTCTTTCGCAAGGGAGCAGAATTTGCAGTTGCCGCTGCAGGGAGCGGAATTTATGCCTATCTGCGCGAATATATAGGCTCTGTTATTGTACATTTTTCTTGAAAGCTCATTTGCTTTTGACAGCAGCATATAAAAATCATCAGAGGTGTTGTTGATATTGAGCAATTCAACTGCGTCCTCTTTCGATAAATCGATTCTATTATTTATTTTATCCCATATATCTTTTTGCATATCATCTCTCCCTATTCAGATAAATTTTCCGTTTTTATTTATTTTAAATCAATATTATAACGATTCCGCTACTTTAAGCAGGATATCCTGTGATATTGAAGGAATCCGTCCAAGCGCGTCGGGTCCTACGTTGAGCAGATAATTTATGCCCATTGAGTTTAAGTGATTTTTATTTTTCAGCACGGTTTCCGGCGATTTCCATGAGTGGTCGAAATATTTATATCCCCATGTGTCGTTCAGCGTTGCCGCCGTTTCGTATAACCCGTAGGGCGAATATTTGAACCCCTCCAATCCGTTCATATCAGCCCCACTATCTGTTTTTTTAGACGTTTCCGGCATTTTGTCGGGAATTTCGTTGTCTCCGAGGGAAACATAGTCATACGTTCCGTTGCCTATCCTCGAATTTATCAGGCAGTCAGGCTGATACTTCTTTATCATGTCGTGGAGTTCGAGGCTCTGCGCTTTTGTGATGACTCCGGGCGTATCGAACCATATAAGGCATAAATCGCCGTACTGTGTCAGTATTTCCTCAACCTGCGGTTTTATCTTGTTCTCGAAGCACCGCTTAAAGTCTTTTTTCGAGTTGTCGGGGTAATCCCATATGTTGCTCCAGCCTATTCCAGAACACCCCGTTGTCTTGTCATACCCTCCTCCGTCAGGGTCGTGCCAGTCAAGTTCCTGAGAGTAATATAATCCAAGCTTCATTCCATGCTTGTAGCATGCTTCGGCGAGTTCAGCTATGACGTCCCTTTTGAACGGGGTGGCGTCAGCCATATTGTACGAATCCGCTTTCGAGCGGTACAACGCAAAACCCTCGTGGTGTTTCGATGTAACAACAATATACTGCATTCCGCAGTTTTTGGCGAATGTGACCCACTCTTCCGCGCTGAAATATATGGGGTTGAAAATGGAGGAGAGTTGCGAATATTCTTCGTTTCTTATGCCGAAATACGATTGTATCCATTCGCCTATCAGAGGCGTACGCTTCCCTTTCCATTCGCCGCCGAGTATCGAATATAACCCCCAATGCACCATCATTCCGTATTTTGCCTGCTTATACCATTCATGGCTGTTCATATATATCTATATCTCCTATTCTTATTCTTCATACTAAATAAAGGTGCGCTTAGGAAAGCGCACTTTATTTATATTCATTAACTTTATAAATCGGCAGCCCATAACCCGTGCAAATTGCAGTAGGCGTATACGGTGACGTCGCCGTCTCCGACACAGAATTCAATTTCAGGCAAACCATTAACTGGCAGTTGTACGCGGGAAGTTCTGTTTTCCTCAGCGACGGCAATCCAGCCGATATGGTGTTCCTCCGTCATCGGATGCGGTACAGAGCCGACAGTCACTTTCAGTTTCCCGCCGTCCCGCGACATAACCGGCACATGTTTTTCTTTAGCGGCGTCAGCTGTATTTGGTTTAAGCTCGTCCATAGGTTCGCCGCAGCAGATTATGCTGACTCCGGCGTTTTCCACCAGCCCTACAAGGTTTCCGCAATGTTTGCATCTGTAGAATTTACGTTCAATTTTCATAAATATCCTCCATTATAATTAATTTTTCGATTATTAATATTTTTTATGCTATATTATTATAATAGTATATTATATACAAATTAAATATCTTTTTGTAAATTTTGATATTAACGAAAAACTCTGATTTTCTTTTTTATCAGAAAAATAAAAAATTTTAAATACCTATTACAATTTCCCTCATTATTACAGCCATTCATGATAACGTTTGATATAGAAATGCTTCACCGCCTGAGCCGTTATTGCGTAAAGAACCAGAACGCCTACCAAATATAAATAATATCCCCCACTCATCACAGCAAAATTAAAATCGGACACTCTGCTTAGAGCAAAAGGAATCACAAGCGCCGCGCAAATACAGGCAAAAGTGGAGTACAGCAGCCTTCTATTCGCAACAGACTGAAAAAACGGAATCCGCGCCGTGCGTATAAAATGCACAATCAACAGCTGTGAAATCAACCCTTCAATGAACCAGCCGGTCTGAAATAAATTCTGTTTTCCTATCGTATTGTAACCCAATAAAAACCACAGTCCGGCAAACATCGCCATATCAAACACAGAACTTGTGATACCGAATACGTTCATAAAATGGGACAACCCTTTCATATTCCATTTCTTCGGCTTTTCTAAAAACTCAGGGTCCACATTGTCCCATGGAATCGCTATTTGCGACAAATCGTACACCAGATTTTGTATCAGAATCTGAATCGCAATCATAGGCAGAAACGGCAGAAAAATACTTGCCACCAATACGCTGAACACATTTCCGAAGTTGGCGGACAATGACATCTTGATATACTTCATGACATTGCCGTAAATTCTCCTGCCCTCGTAAATTCCGTCTTTGAGCACAAGCAGGTTCTTTTCAAGGAGGATAATGTCGGAACTTTCTTTGGCGATATCTGTGGCGCTGTCCACGGAAACGCCGACGTCCGCACTGCGGAGCGAGGGCGCATCGTTGACCCCGTCGCCCATATATCCGACCACATGTCCGTTTTTTCGCAAAGCGGTCACAACCCGCTCTTTTTGCATGGGCGCAAGGCGTGCAAATATATTGGATTTTTCAACAGAGGCAGCCAGTTCGCTGTCCGACATTTTTTCCACTTCCGTACCGGTCAACATAGAATTTATGCGCATACCTACGCGGATGCAAATATGCTGTGCGACAAGAGGTGAATCTCCGGTAAGCACTTTGATGTCTACTCCGGCGTCGTACAGATTTTTGATCGCTTCAGCCACATCAGGTTTCGGCGGGTCAAGAAACGCCACATAGCCGATAAAAGTCATTTCACATTCGTCCTGCGGTCCAAACGTGCTCACGCCAGGATATTCCGTTTTTTCACAGATGGCGATTACGTGCATGCCCTCATTGTTAAGCTCGTCGGAATGGCTCATGATTTTCGCGGTTTGCTCCGCCTGAATAGGCACGGTTTGGCTGCCGTCTTTCACGGTTGCGCAGATTTTCAGTATTTCCTCGATAGCCCCTTTTGTAATAATACGCACTTTTCCGTCAGTATCCTGAATCACGACGCTCATGCGCTTGCGGTCGTAATCGAAAGGAATTTCATCTATCTTTTTGTATTTGCTTACGTCTTCTTTTACGCCATGTTCAGAACCGAAAGCGATAATTGCTTTATCAATCAGATTTTTGATTCCTGTTGAGAAATAACTGTTCATGAAAGCGTAATCTAAAATCTCGATATCATCCTGTCCGTTTAAATTCATATATCTCTGAAGCTCCACATTGTCAATAGTCAATGTGCCGGTTTTGTCTGTGCATAATGTATCAATAGCTCCAAGATTCTGGATAGACGAGATATTTTTTACGATAGTTTTCTTTTTGGCGAGAAAATTTGCGCCCTTGGAAAGAGTCGAGTTGATAATCATAGGCATCATACCCGGCGTGATACCCACCGCCACTGCTATTGAGAACATCAACGCCGCAAGCCAGTCACGTTTGACAAAGCCGTTGATCAGAAACACGCCTATCACAACTACCGTCATATAAATCAACAGCAAGTTAGTGATTTTTTTCACGCCAAGCTCAAAATTTGTGGCTTTTTTACTGCTCTCCACCGAAGCGGCTATATATCCCATGTAGGTGTTTTTGCCGGTTTTGACGACAATTCCTACGCCTGAGCCGTTTACTACATTGCACCCCATCAGGCATATATCGTCCAATTCTGTGCTGCTTTTATCTATATTTGATTCAACCGCCTGCTTTTCAACCGGCACGGATTCGCCGGTGAACATGGATTGGGATATAAATAAATCTTTACAGGTCAGCACACGCAAATCAGCAGGAACAATGGAGCCGGGACCTAATTCGACGATATCCCCCGCTGCGATATCTTCGATATTTTTCTTCACTAACTGACCGTCCCTTCGCACGTCCACAGTGTTATGCAGCATAGATTTGAGCTTTTCACTGCTGAGATATGATGAATAATCCTGTACAAACCGGATAATGGTGCTTACAACCGCCAGAATAAATATAATAGACGCGCCTAAGATGTCTCCCATAAAAACAGAAACAATCCCAAGCAGCAGAAGGACGATAATAAATTCGTCCAAAAAAGATTTCAGCAGAAATATGTACCAGGGTCTCAGTTTTGTATCGGAAGTAGTATTTTTTCCGTTGGCTTCGAGCCGGTTTCCCGCTTCTGTTTCTGTCAGTCCGGCATCTGTGGTATTCATCTTTTTTAATATGTCTTCCCCCGGTCCTCCGGCGAATGATTTATATTCCTGTTCCAACACACTGTTTTTATTGATAATATCCTTGCTATGATGATGAGTAATTTTCAACAGACCAACCCCTTTTATTTTTATTTGTCTATTA
>WQYZ01000150.1 GCA_009780985.1 Oscillospiraceae bacterium
GAGAAGCCGTCCAGACAGTAACATTTCCGACGGATTTTCTACTACCGAAAGCCCGTTTTGCTTCATGGTAAACACGCCGATTTCGTTCGTTGACCCGTATCTGTTTTTGATCGCCCTGATTATCCTGTAAGACTGCTGACGCTCGCCCTCGAAATATAACACCGCGTCAACCATATGTTCAAGCACTTTCGGTCCTGCAATTCCGCCTTCTTTATTCACATGACCGACAATAACGACAGAGAGTTCCTGCGTTTTTGCTCTGTTCATAAAAGACAGCGCACATTCCCTGACTTGCACAACGCTTCCGGGAGAGCTTGATGATGCGTCGTCGTACATAGTCTGGATAGAATCTATAATCAGCAAATTCGGCTGTATATCATCAAGCGTTTTGTGTATTTTTTCGATATTTGTCTCTGTATACACATACAAATTTTTTGAGTTGACCTCGAGTCTTTCCGCGCGCATTTTTATTTGATTCTGCGATTCTTCGCCGGACACGTACATGATTTTGAAATCGTCGTCAAATTTATCGCATATCTGCAAAAGTAAAGTAGATTTGCCTATACCCGGTTCGCCCGAAAGTAACACAACCGAGCCTTTGACAATACCTCCGCCGAGAACCCTGTCAAATTCGCTCAACCCTGTTTTAAATCTTATCTCATCGGATAAATTAATATCGCTGAGTTTTAACGCCGACATTTTCGGGTTAGAATCGCTTTGAAATCTCTCGGCGGTATTTATTTTTTTTGCCTTATCAACGACTGCGGGGGGTGAATAATCTTCTTCCTGCATAGTGTTCCACTGATTGCACGCCGGGCATTTTCCGAACCATTTGGCGGTTTGTTCGCCGCAGTTTGTGCAGACGTAGACAGTTGCATTTTTCTTAGCCATATTGTTTTATTCCTTTTTTATTTCTGATAAATACTTTTATTCCAGTTCAATCAAAAAGCTATACCCATGTATTTTAAATCCGAGACTTTCATAAAATTTGTGGGCGTTTTCACGTTTTACGTTGCTGGATAGGCAAACTTTATAGCATGATTTTGTTTTGCATATCCCGAGTGCGTATTTAATCATTTCAGTGCCGATTCCTTTTCCTTGATATTCCTGTGATACAACAACATCTTCAATCAAGCCGGATTCACTCCCCATATGCGCCATATTATCCATTATCGCAAGCGTAAAAGTTCCGACGATTTTACTTCCGTCCGCTTCCGCGACATACACGCAGTAATCGGGATATGTGCTCATTTTTGCGAAAATTTCTTCAGCTTTATCCAGCGGTAAAATTTCCCCGTTATCCATGTCAGGCTGGGAATATAAGTCCAGAATATCCGGCAAATCATTTCCCGTCGCTTTTCTGATAACAATATTATAGAAATTTTTTACGCTCAATAATTCTTCTCTGTCTATATAATTTTTATCTTCAAAATCGACGCGGATGACATAGGGCAGACAATAACGTATGCTTTGAAATCCTTCGCAGGCAAAAGACGAATCATAATAATTCAAAATTGCACTTAACGCCGTTCCATGCGTACCGATGACAATATTTTTATTGTTATACAAAGCTAATACTTCATTCAGAGCCTCAATATTACGCGACTGAACGCTGCCTATAGACTCTCCGTCTTCTTCATAGAAATTAAAATCATTCCAACGCTTTTCCAACAATTCAACGGTATATCCGTTTTTCCCTACTTTGCGTTCTCTGAATCTTTCGTCGGTATGTATATCCATTTTGAACATTTCCGCACATTCGGCAATAGTATCCACGCTCCTTTTAAATGGACTCGAAAAGAACACATCTATCGGTATTTTTGAAATCAATTCCGTTACTTCTTTTCGTTCTTTCAAACCGAGAGCAGTCAAAGGTTTCGTTCTGTCGTTCGACCACGTTTCATCAGGTTGTGCGTGTCTGACAAAAAATACGCTTGTCATTTTTATTATTCCTCCAGATTTTTATTTATAATTAATCCGTATTTCCGTTGTTTTCTTTATCTTCATCGGGATTATCCCGTCGGTCATACTGTCTTTCAAATATAAGATTCACTGCGGAAAATAAAACCGGAAGCCCAAGAAGAACATACGCGGAAAATTTTAATAAAATTGAGACTACTATGATAATTACGATTAAAATAATCGTTACAAAAAATCGCTTCATAAAATTATTATGTATTGATTCATAATTTTTATCCGCGTTAAATTTTTTCCGACTTTCCCGCATTTTTGTAACGATTTCATGCTCGCTGTTTTTGATTACATATTTAAATATAAACATGTGTATAACGCTTACAGCAATATAAGTTATATCATAACATAAAGCTGCCACAATACTGCTCGGATTGTCTATTACAAATTTGGTAAAAAGAGGAATAAGCGAAAGAAAAAATAAAAATAAAAGATTATACCATATTACTGCCGATGAAATCTTTTCTATGTATGAAAAAGTCCTATGATGCATATTCCAAAAATACCCGACTACTATAAAACTGAAAAAATATATTAAAATTGTACCAAGTAAATTAATTATACTGTCGAAATTAATTTGCTGCGGCAGAGGAATATTCAGAACCATAATTGTTTATAATGATGGCTATAACGCCGTCGCTGAATGCTTCCAATCTGGATTTTGTCAATTTCAATTTACTTACAATCTCCTTTAATTTCCATCAATCTATCTTTTTGTTATTATCGTCAAATGTTTTTTCAAACTCCGCGATTGACGCAAATATTATCTTCGCAACTTTATTCTGATAATCGTCCTGCGTCAGTAAATGCGCTTCCTCAGGGTTGGACAAAAATCCGCACTCAATCAAAACCCCGCAATTTTTTATATTCTCCAGAACAAAAATATCTTTGCCTCTTTTTATCCCGCGGTGATTCTCGGGCTGGAGATACTCTTTATCATTTTGCTGGATAAGCTCGGCTAAATTTACGCTGTTAAGATTATTCGGGGAATAAAACACCTGCATGCCTTTAGTTTGCGCCTGCGGGAATTTATTCATGTGAATACTTACAAATATTGCGTCGGGATATTTATTGGCTATTTTTACTCTGTTTGCTAAATCCGACGCTTTTTTCTTTGTCGCTCCGTCGTCGTTTAAAAGTATGTCTGTTTCGCGGGTGAGAATAACTTCGAAATTCGACATGTTAAATAATCTCTTTAATTTTAAAGCTATAGATAAATTTAGATTCTTTTCTTCTATATTGTCAACCCCGACAGCTCCGCTGTCAAACCCTCCGTGACCAGCGTCGATTATAACGATTGGTTTTACGGGCTTAACAGCGCCTGCGCTTGTCTGCGTATTTTGCACGCTTAATAAAATATTGCGCCAGCCATAAAAATTTGCATCCGTTCTGAACGTAAGATACAGAATAAACACAGCCATAAAAATATACATGAAAACAAAAATATGAAACTTAAAAAGATAATTTATATATCTTTTGCCATTTTTATTCTTTTTAATTTTTTTCTCTGTTTTATCTGTCATAATTTTCTCCCCATAAAATTTTAATTTCCAAAACATTTTAATAATTTTTATTATTAAAATATATGAGGGAGTGAAAATTATAATACTTTCAGCAAATTATTTTTTATATTTGATTCAAACTTCTTTAATTTACGATATATTATCTTGATTTAGATTTAGTTTTAAACCCTAATTTTTTCATAACGCTTATTTCGGACGCTCCCAAATAATATGCCGCCATTCCCACAATAAACAGCGGAATTATTATGATAAAATAATAATACGGGGCGACAAGCATGTTTGCCGGAATTACGGCTTGTCCGACCGGAAGTCCGACATTCGGGTTAGGAAACAAAAGAGAAGAAAATCCCATATACATAGCGTTTGTAAATTGCATTATCGTCATAAAAAGATTGCCGCAAAATATAGAATAGCCCTCAGTTATATTTCCCGCTGCCACATATATTTTCAATACTGCATAAACAACCGCACATACGATATTAAAAATACTGCCGAATAAAACGAGTAAAAACGGCGTCAGTATTTTTCTTGCGCCGGAATCTTCCGCTCGTAAAGTCCTCGCCGCAACTTTCGCGCCTTCGTCCCACATCATAGAATATATTATAAAAAGATACAGTCCGATAGACAGAATCGAGGCGAGAATCACTAACAAATCGCTTTTAGAAGAAGCCATTATAACCATAATGCTGAACGCTGACATAGCAATTTGATTTATATATAATTTAATAATTGCCTTTCCGCTTATATTTAAATTTTTCATACAATAACACTTTCCTAAGTACAATAATATTTATTTTCTTGTTATATTTAACTGTTTATTTATATATTTTATACGTAAAATATGTTAAAACAATTAAGAAAACAAAAAACACTGAAATAAAATTATTAAAAATGTCAGGATGGGAATATTCCCGTCCTGACATATAATCTTTGTGTTTAGTTAAATTCCGCGTCAAAGTTGCCGTATTGTATAATAGTCGCCCTTAAAGGACGTATTTTTATCGTTTCTGCGTTTTCGTCGAAATTTTTTATTGTCGTCCGACCTCTGCTGTCGGATATTGCCGCGTCCTGTGAATCAAACGACACATACCGTATAATAGCTTCACGGCTTGAAACTGCTTTTTCATATTCTGGAGTGCCCGGAATTATTTGTACGCTGTCGCTCCAATACGGAGTTGTTTCGTTTTTCGGAATTGTTTCTATTTTTTTTATACCGTTGTCTTCAAAATAAATACTGTCTCCTCTGCGCCACACCTCAGTTATTTTATAAATATATTGCCCGAAAGGTATTTCTATATCGGTTTTGATTATTTCACCGTCTTTCGGTACGGGGATTTCTATATCCGTAGAACTTTTTATTCCATAAGACAGTACGGCAGAATCTGATTTAAACCCTTTAATTTCCGGAAGAACGCCATTACTATTGTTCTTTATCTTGTATATATAATACCCATCATCAAAACCGGTCCCGCCAATTGATTGAATATCAGAAAAGTCTAATTTATTACCGTTTATGTCGTAAAAATAATGATCGCCGGTAAAATAGTTGTCAATATTTATAGAATACTTTTCATTGTCAAAATCTTTATCAAAAAATCCTTGATATACTAAATTATCTGCGCCTAATTTACATAAAACCATTGTAACACCGTTATTTTCCTCGGATAATACATAATCAGCTATTTTCTGATTTTTAAGTAAAATATGTGTTTTTATTCCGCAGACAGTCAAATCAAATTCTTTTACATTGGGGAAATTTTCATATGTGTATCCGAATGAAATGTGATGTTCCCCCGCAGTTGCCCAACCGCCGCTTCTCCAATGTTCATCTGTGAAAGGTTTATCTTCCGGTATGAGGATTCTATTTTTGACGGACATGCCGAAAGTTATATTCAATTTTTCCCATCCATAATAAGGCAAATCCTGCGAGTCCAAGAACAGGCTTAAATTAGTTTTTCCGTTTTGTGTTATTTTTGTCGCAAACTCAAGCAAAAAAGTCCCATATGGGGTTTTTATATCAACAAGCTTGTCAAGTCCTGCGTATGATATATTTATATCGGTCGTCAATCCCACTCCGGGAGCAAAAAACAACCCGCCGATAAATGCAATGACAGTTTGTACGTTAATCAACCCTATTATCAGTACAACTGCCGCCGCTGTTGCGATTATTTTCGTCGGTTTAAATACAGTGCGTCTCTCGGTTTGTTTTGACATGATTTTGCTGAATATCTGCTGTTTTGTTTCATCGTCCGGTTCGATTTTATCCCAGGCGTTTATTATTTTTTCACTCTTCATTTTCTAAAACCCCTTTCAATAATTTTCTTGCTTCATGTAAATGGTTGCGGATTGTCGAGTGCGGTTTTTTAAGTATCTTTGCGGCTTCTTCCGAAGTGTAGCCCTCGTAGTAATATAAATAAATCACATCTTTATAGCGTTCGGGCAGTTTCATAACGGCTTGCAAAGTTTCGTTTGTTTGAAACGGAGTTTCACTGTGCAAATTCGCATAGTCGTCTATATTTTCGTTTTTGCGCCGCCAATGTTTCAGAGAATCTTTGCATAAATTTATCGCGGTTCTCAGCAGCCATGCTTTTTCATGCTCGGCGTTCTGAAAATTTGCGTCGGTTTTAAGCAGTTTCAAAAATACTTCCGACACTATATCGTCAGTGTCCGCTTTATTTTTCATATATGAAAAGCTGACGCGATAAATCATGCTGACATGACGCTCGTAAATTTCTTCGATACTCTGTGATACTTTTTCTTCGTCCCGCGCAGGGAAAGATTTTACTGTGTGTTTTATAGCTTCTTCTATCATTGAATCGCAACCTCCTTGTTTATTGACTATGTTCAGCTGAACTGTTTTCACTATTAATACGATTGAGAACGTCAAAATGTCGGGTATTATAAAAAATTTTTTCAGACAATTTACGGTGACATAAAATATTTAATTAGAATATATTAGTTATTGAAGTATGTCCAAAACAAAGGAGACAGAAAACAGTAAAATGATTAATATATTCTTATCCGTTATTTGCGCAGTAACGGCAAATTTAGACACTTTAGGGGTCAGCGTCGCATACGGCATAAAAAAAATAAAAATAAATATGTTCTGTAATATTGTAATTGCTGTTGTCAGCACTGTCGGCACATTTATTTCAATGCTTTTCGGGATTTTTATAAGTAAAACTATCGCCGTGCAATTTATCAATTATATCGGGTCGGCGATATTAATATTGATAGGATTGTATTTTATATACGAATTTTTCAAAAAAAATCATTCGGAATATGAAGAGATAATAGAAACGCCGACAAAAGCTGATACGAATAATTCCGGCACATTGGAATTAAGTGAAATTTTTACATTGGCTTTGGCGCTCACAGTAAACAATTTAGGCGTGGGAATAAGCGCAAGCATCGCGGGGCTGAATATCTGGGCTACCACAATCCTGACATTTATTGTCACAATGCTGTTTATTAAAATAGGCACTTTCATAGGGAACAGTAAAATTTTCAATTTTATAGGCAAATATTCTTCGCTGATTTCGGGAATTATAATAGCGTTGATAGGCGTCTGCACAATTTTTATTTAATAAAATTTTTAAAATCTATTGACAAAATCGTTTACATTATATATAATATTATAACAAAATAAAGAAATATTTAAAGTCGATGAAAGGGAAATTTCCACCCCTGAGACGCCGGCGACGAACCGGACCTTTGGCTTAGGTTACAATGCCGTATATATTTTTATATATTCAATGAGAACTATATTTAATTTGAATAATATAGTTGAATTTGGGTGGTATCACGTAAGTTTACTTTCGTCCCATTTACTGTGCGTTTTGCGCATAGTACGGGACGGAAGTTTTTTATTTTAATTTTGCAAAATTTTTAGGAGGAAAATAAAATGTTAGACATTAACTTTATAAGAAATAATCCCGAAACGGTCAAACAAGCCGCGAAAAATAAACTTATCGGCGTCGATATTGACAGGCTGTTGATATTGGACGCAGAAATCAGAAAGAATTCCGCCGATATTGACTTATTGAGAAACGAACGAAATTCGCTGTCTAAATTAAATAAAGGCGGTAATAGCGAGGAAATCACAGAAAAAGTCAAAAAAATAAAACAGGTATTATTTGAAAAAGAAACCTGTTTAGAAAATTCAAGAAAAGAATTTAATCAGCTCATGCTTATTGTGCCGTCAGTACCCGCCCCAGGAGTCCCGATTGGCAAAGATGAAAGCGACAACGTCGAAATACGTCGCTGGGGCGATATTCCAAAGTTTGACTTTGAACCCAAAGACCATATGGAACTCGCCGAAAGTTTGGATCTGATAGACGTGCCGCGAGCGGTCAAATTTGCCGGAAGCCGAGCATATTTTCTGAAAAACGAGGGTATGCTTTTGGAACTCGCCGTATGCCGTTATGTTTTGGATAAACTTGTTTCAAAAAATTTTGTCCCTATGAGCGTCCCGTTTATGGTGAAAGATACGGCTATGCAAGGCACTGGGTATTTTCCCATAGGATACGATCAGTCATATAAATTGCAGGAAGATAATTTATTTCTGATAGGGACATCAGAGGTATCTCTAATATCTTATCATCAGAACGAAATACTGGATTATTCCGACCTTCCGAAAAAATACGCAGGATATTCAACATGTTTCAGACGCGAAGCCGGAGCCGCCGGAAAAGACACAAGAGGTCTCTACCGCGTCCACCAGTTTCAAAAAATAGAGCAGATAATAATATGCCGAAACGACGTAAAAGAAGCCGAAGAACTGCACTATCAGATATTGAATAACGTCGAGGAAATACTGCAAAGTTTAAAACTGCCGTACAGAGTAGCTTTAGCCTGCACAGGTGAAATCGGCATAGGGCAGATTCGCAAGCACGAAGTCGAAACATGGATGCCAAGCAGACAAAATTACTGCGAAACACATTCGTGTTCCACAATGGGGGATTTTCAAGCACGGCGTTCCAATATAAAGTACAGGGATACGGACGGCAGTACAAAATTTGTTTTCACGTTAAATAATACCGGAATAGCGTCTCCGAGAATTCTTATTCCAATTTTGGAAAATTATCAGCAAAAAGACGGAAGCGTTTTGATTCCCGACGTTCTTCAACCGTATATGAACGGTCAGAAAATAATTTCGACGAAATGATAATTATTTATCATCTGATTTATAAACCATATAAAGCGCGTATATTAAGAGATTCACGAGCAATAACAGCGTACCTATTTCTTTTATCGCTGTGGCGGCGAAAACATCTGCAACGCCCACGTCTACGCCGTCCAATGTGAACGACGTAGGCAGAACGACTATTAACATACTGCTTACAAGCAAATTTATCCCCGCTGCTATAATATATATTTTTTTCTTCATCAGAATAAATGCCGCGCAATATACTATAAAAATTAAGGCGCAGCACAGATATAATTTTTCCACAGGCAGATTATCCCACAGACTGTATATAGAATCTGTCATTGTTGAGTTTGTTCCCCACAGCGAAAATCCGCTTATATCGTTATATGCAGTATATATTAATCTCACAAAAAACAGTATCTCAAAAAATATATATAAAAATATTGCGGAAAACCAGATTTTTACTTCAGTTATACTGTTGTCGGAAGTAACTGCGGCAGTTTTATTTGATTTACGTTCGTCAATCTTAGCTGATTTACGGTTTTTTATGACAAAGAGAGCGGCAATTATGCAGAACGCCGCGCAGTAAACCATGTAGATATATAAGCTCCACTCGCTGAAAGAATCCCAAATTCCCACAGTCTGTATATACGTCATAAAAACGGCGGACAAAAATTGCAGGAAAATAACAATTACCGCCGTAAACAATATATTATGCGGTTTTGCAAAAAAATTTTTCATGTGATAATCCTTTTAAAAATTATACGCGATTGCGAAATTGTAGGGGCGGACGACCCTGTCCGCCCGTAATTTTGATTTATTTCGAAGGGCGGACAGGGTCGTCCGCCCCTACTCTGTAGCCATCACAGTGGCGACAATTTCGTCGTCTAATGTGTCGTCAAAATTCACGCCCCAGACGATATATGCGTCTTTATGTACTTTTTGTTCTACTTTCGTAGAAATTTTATAGACTTCATCTAAAGATAAGGTTGAAGAATTTCCAGTTATGCTAATTATTACACCATATGTATTATCTATCATATTTTCCATTTCCGGCGAAGATAATAATGCGTTAACTCCTGCATTGATTTTATTTTCGCCTTTGCCTCTGCCCGTCCCAACAGCCGCGGATTTTGAAGTGCGGAATAAAGCGCATACATCCGCATAATCTACATTGATATATCCCGGGACATTAATCAAACTCCATATTTTCTGTACTGCCTGTAATATTTCTTGCTGTTTGGCGTCTGATTTGTCATGGCATATTATCATGTTCTCTACTTCAATAAACGATACATTAAATAACCCGTTAATTTGAGTAGATGCTATATATTTTTCCCTTACTTTATCCAAATCGCCGTTTATTAACGCTTTTAAAGTATCTTCATTCATGTCGTATTTTCTTTCTGTAAAAAACCTCGCAACATCTGAAATATCTTTTTTTGTCGGCGAAACCATTTCTATTATAGAATCGCTCTTTAAATCAGTATTTTCTGTGAATCTTCCGTTATCATACGCATAACATTTAATCATTCTGTACCTCCCGAAATTATTGTTTAACTTATATTTTGAATCTGAACCGTATTCCGAATAATCCGCGCCAAGTATATTACGCACTTTTTGAAGTCCGAAATATTTAGCCGATTTGACCGCGCTTAAAGACATATCTTTCAAAGACGCGATTTCTTTTTCAGAATAATCGTAAAAATAACTGTAAACTATAATGTCTCTTTGTTTTTCGGGAAGCGAGTTTATAATATTTGTGATTTTATCGAGAATATCCCTTTGTATTACAATATCTTCGGGCATATATTTATACGGAAGAAGCTCTTCCGAAATATATTCGAGAGGGGACAAAACAATATGACTGCTCTGATTTTGTTCGGCTTTATAGTGATTTTTCAGCATATTGTGCGCAATCACAGAAAGCCATGCGCGTATTTTGCCGTCCTCATTATAACGCTCATAATTCTGATATGCCCGGAGAAATATTTCCTGAGTCAAATCTTTTACAGTTTCGGGGTCTCTGACGAATTTGCGTGCGATTGACGTCACGAAATTCGTATTTTCTTCGACAACTTCATTAAAATCCTTTTTTATTATAAAACTCACCGCCCGTTATTTTTACTTATGGTTTTATGTGTTTGCAAACATATACTATATATAACAATTTTCGGAGAAAGAAGTTTTAAATAATTTATAATATTTTTGCGAAAATAGAAGAAACAAAACACCCGCCCGTTGCGACGGGCACCCTCTTTACTAAAGAGGGCAGGGGTTGGACGCGTTTTTCCTTGCCCTCTTTAGTAAAGAGGGTGCCCGTCGCAACGGGCGGGTGTTTTGTCGAATTTATCCAAACGCAAAGTTTACATATTCTATTTCTTCCCTTTCAGCGTATCGACCAAATCTAATTTTTCCCAAGGCACGTCTAAATCTTCGCGCCCCATATGACCGTATGCCGCCAACGCCTTGTATATCGGAAGGCGAAGTTTAAATCTGTCGATAATTGCCGCAGGACGCAAATCTACCGTTTCAGCTATGATTTCGGACAGTCTCGAATCCAGAAGTTTCCCTGTGCCGAATGTATCCGCCATAATCGATACGGGTTTCGCCACGCCGATTGCGTACGCTATCTGAATCTCGCATTTCTTTGCAAGCCCAGCCGCCACTATGTTTTTTGCGATATGACGCGTCGCATATGCC
>WQYZ01000151.1 GCA_009780985.1 Oscillospiraceae bacterium
ATACACGAAGCGGAACATTTATATGTAACTATAATCCCCGCGCCGGAATACAGCGATTTAATTTTGTAATTGCCCATTAATTTAATTTCCCTCCGCAAATAAATTAATTTTTCGAAATATGATTCGAAATACACATAATATAAATTCAAGGGCAGGTAAAAACTCCTGCCCATGAGCGACTGAAAAAATCATTTTTCCAGTATAATGCTGTCATTTTATTTATATTTTTATTCTGTCTGTTCAAATAATTATAATTGATCTATTTATTGCCCGTGAGCTTGGCGATTTCTTCGGCAAAGTTCTCTTCTTTCTTCTGGATCCCCTCGCCTTTTTCAAACCTGTAAAACTCCGCAACTTTCACTTCGCCGCCGACTTGCTTCTTATAGCTTTCAATATATTCGGCTACGGTTGATTTATCTTCTTTTACATAATCTTGTTGTAAGAGACATTTGGTGTCGTAATATTTACGGATTTTACCGTCGACCATCTTTTCGATGACATTCTCAGGCTTTTTGGCATTTGCCGCATCTTCTTTGATCTCCGCCAGAATTTGTTCTTTCTCACTTTCTATGACCGAAGCGGGAACATCTTCTTTTGAAATATAATCAGGATTCATGGACGCGATTTGCAATGCAAGATTTTTTTTGAACTCCGCAAATCCGCCGTCCGCAAGAACTTTTTTGTCTCCGTCGACTTTGACTATGACACCAATTGCGCCTTTGTTGTGAATATATGTGCACAAATTTCCTTCGGCTATTGCAAATCTTCTGACTGTCATATTTTCTTTGATTTGTATAGCCAATTCTTTTAACGCGTCGTCCACAGTCAAACTTTCGCCGAACGGTCTACCCATGAGGTCTTCGATGTTTGTTGGCTTTTCTTTTAATATAACTTTCAGACAGCCTTTGACAAAATTTTGAAAGCTTTCATTTCTCGCGACGAAATCCGTTTCAGTATTGACTTCCACCATGACCGCTGTCTTTGAATTTTCATCGTATAATATATCGACGAGACCTTCTGCGGCTATTCTTTCGGCTTTTTTAGCCACAACCGCAAGACCTCTTTCTTTTATTAATTTTACAGATTCTTCGAAATTCCCGTTTGTATCCTCCAACGCTTTTTTACAATCCATCATCCCTGCGCCGGTTTTTTCTCTTAGCACTTTTACATCGCTTGCACTGATTGCCATCTTAACAATACCTCCGTTAAGTTTATATTTAGTTATTTATATCATTTTTAATTTATTCCTGTGCAGCGGTTGCTTCCTCGCCAAATACAGTGGAAACTGTTTCATCGCCCGCATCATATTTTTCTTCGGGTTCTTCTGCTTCGCTTGACTCAGTTGATTCAGTCGATTCAACCGGCGCGGCAAACGATTCTCCCTGCCTGCCTTCTATAAGAGCGTCGGACACCACGGACGCGATTAGTTTTATAGCCCTGATAGCGTCGTCATTTCCGGGAATCGGATAATCTATTTCATCCGGGTCGCAGTTTGTATCGACTATTGCCACTATCGGTATACCGAGTTTTCTCGCTTCAAGAACTGCGTTTCTTTCTTTTCTCGGGTCAACTATAAACAGTGCCGACGGAAGTTCCGTCATTTCTTTTATACCGCCGTAGTTGTGTTCCAAATCGTTCATTTCTTTTAACAGTGCGATAACTTCTTTTTTAGGCAACATATCAAACGTCCCGTCTTCCTGCATTTTATATAAGTTATGCAGACGGTTTATGCTTTTCTTGATTGTTTTGAAGTTTGTGAGCATACCGCCGGGCCAGCGTTGATTTACATAGAACATGCCGCTTCTGGTTGCTTCTTCTTTAATTGACTCCTGCGCCTGTTTTTTTGTTCCGATGAACAGGATAGCGCCTTTTGTCTCGGACAGTTCGCGGATATACGCGTAGGCTTCCTCGACTTTTTTTACTGTTTTCTGCAGGTCGATAACATATATTCCGTTTCTTTCGGTAAATATATATTCCGCCATTTTAGGGTTCCATTTTCTTGTGTGGTGTCCGAAGTGGACTCCCGCTTCAAGAAGCTGTTTCATTGATATTACAGACACTTAATTTTCCTCCTTTAGGTTTAGGTTATCTGTCGCAGAATTTATACGCCCTTTTAAAAGAATACTCCCACCTTAGAGCGGCTGCATAATTTTTTAACTTGCAGAAGTTCTGCGTGAAAATTTTATAAATATTATTGGGATAAAATATTATATCACAAAAAAAACCAAATTTCAATAGATTTAACTAAATTTTATAAAATATTTATATTTTATAAAATTTCAAATATACTATCTTTTTTCATGCGTTCGCCGTGCAGACTTTTCACGATACACGGTTTACTTGTTTATCTCCTGATCCATCCAGTCTATCCTCGCCGTGAGCCAACTTTTGAGAGAATCCACTTCATCCTGATAAGTTTTATCACCCAATATCTGCCACTTCGCAAAGTTCATCGCTTGCGATTGGACGAGAAGCGCAGCGGTCGAATCCATTCCCGCGAACATTTTGTCAAAATAATTAGCTTTCACATAGTTCCACCTGTCCTTGACCTCCTGTACAAACGCCGGGTCTTCGAAAAGCCTTGTAAACCATGCGCTGTTTCTGACATACCAGCCTGCAGGGTCGTCGCATCCGTTTAAGCTGACATTTCCGCCGCCGTTATCGAAATCCCATACCGGTCCCATACATAATTTTCCGTTTCTCGGTTTGTATAAATAAACGTTTGCGGTGAAATTTGCGTCGGATTGTTTGAAAAGTTCTTCCACTATATACCAGTCGATAAAAGTAGACGTATCGATATATGATCTGTAACCGGTTTTTGGGTCTGAAAAATCGTCGCTGAAAAGCGAGTTCTCTGCTTTGTTCACATAATCAGAAATATAATTATACGCGTCTTCTGACAGGTTTGCGGTTCCGGGCTGTTTTATGGCAAAAAAATTCCCGCCTATCCAATTTATTTTCTTTGTTTCAAATATTATATCGGTTTTTGAGTAGTTATCTATGGAACTTACTCTAAGCACATAACTTCCGGTAAGCTTATCGTCGGTACTTGCGGGAATTATCATCTGTTTGCCTTTTTGTGTGATTTTTTGGGTATTACTACCCTTTATCTTAGGTAAATCAAGCCTGCCCGGGTCTATTTTAACCCGTTCTCCGATATTGTATGTGCCAATGTATTCTCCGTTCAGGACTAAATCGACAAACTGAAGTTTGGGTGAAAATGCTGCCCCCATATCTCTGTACAACTCGTAAGCCGTATAGCTTCGCATAAGCGTTTTATCCGCGTAGTTGGCGGTAAGTATCCAGGATCGTGACGGAGCCATATCCAAAATCTGCGTTTTATCGTTGATTGAGAAGCTGAAACTCGTTTTCGGCGTATCCGACGATAAACTTCCCTGCCCTTTTATCTGTATTGCACCGTCGTAAAGCCCCTCGCCATATGGATTTACTGCGCTGTCTAGTATTTGTAAAGTCCCATTGAGATATGTGCTTTTGCTTGTAATCTTTTTGTTGTTTTCCGTGTTTACGACTACTATCGGTATGCCGTTGTCGAGCGTTTTTACAATTATCTCATAATCCCTTGCCGCATTCGTCGATTCGTTTACAGCGGTTACCTCGAGCGTTTCGCCGGGTTTTATTTTCAATTCGGCGTCTTCGGTTTTTACGCCGTTTATGTATAGAGCGCATTGACGCGCAAGCTGATATGTAACGGTATATTCGTAGCCGTCCGGCTGCGTTCCGGGTATATAAGTTTCCGTATAAGCGTCGTTGCCGTCGTCATATATTCCGGTCTGCCCGTCAAAAGAGACGCCGAGCAGTTCCGCGTCGTCTATATACGGCAGAGTTGCGGTTCCAGTGAGATATTCCGCCGCCTGCGTATTTTTTTTGCGCGCGAACAATTTTATCATATAATCTTTGCCGGGCATTTGCTTTGTGACTTTATATGTGCCGTTGAGGATTTTGCCCGATGTAAAGTCGAGAACTATATTTCCGTTTGTCAAAGCCGTAGAGTAATCGTCGATATTTCCGTTATAACTTGCCGCGATTGCGTACTCATAATCTCCGCCTGACAGATTAGTCCAGGACAGCGTGAATCCTTTCACCCGTATATTGCTCACGGTCAGCACGGAATTACTGGGGATTTTGAGATTCAGCGTCTGCACGGAATTCAATGCGCCTTTATCTGCTGCCGAACACGATGAAAGAGCAAAAAAGCCGAGTGCAAGTAATACCAAAGCACATAAAACCAATAAAATATATTTTATATTTTTGTTTATTTTGGGTTTCATAATACAACTCTTTTCTATATTTATCTATATTTATTTTGCGGATATAGTATTCAAGTTATTGCTCAACGAAGCTGTCTGAATTTATGTAATCGTTTAGCCACTGTATTCTGTTCTGCATCCAGTTAACAAGATAATTCACATGCTCGTCATATGTTTTGAGTTTCACAACAGGGGGCGGTTCACGGTTGACTGCCGTTCCCATAATGGGCCACCTGACAAAATTTCTCTCAAACGAATCATGGTATGTTGCGGCTGTGTTCTGTATAAACGGAACAATCCATGCGAGTTGATTTGTCAGAGCGTTCCATCTGTCTTTCACCATCTGCCTGAACCAGTTATGTTTCATAAATTCAATAAACCACGGATGCTCCTGAAAAGCCCCGAGTTCTACGCCTACATATAAACCTTCCCATTTATCGGTTCCAGATTGATTTCCATTGCCTCCGCCGAATTTAACGTCCCAGATCGACGCGAAATATAATTTGCCGCCCGCAGATTTGCTCATATAAAAGTTTTCGTAACCAACATCAAGATTTTTGACAGTCTCTTCCGCAATGTAAGTGTCCACTACCGACGGCAAATCCATAAACGCGTCAACCCTGTCTTTATCCCCGCTCGTCACTGCGTCCCAGCAGTTTTGCATATATTTTTCTATAAAATCCTCTTGCTCCGGGGTTGTGATTTTGCTCAATACTGCGTATGTTCTTCCGCTCATATCGAAGTAGTAATTGCCGCCCGATTGTTTCTCCTGCATTTCTAATAAATATCCTTTATCCGGCTCGTCGCTTGTATCGTCTATATTGTTTCTGTATTGATTTACTTCTTCCTGTTCGCAGAGCAAATACACTCCTTCGTATTCGCCGTTATAATATACCTCAACGTACGATAGTGACGAAACATACGGGATATTGTCAAGCTGCGCGGCAAACCCGTATCCCATCGCTTCGCGAATCAGCGTCTGGTCTTCAAGGTTTGCGAGAAGCGTCCACGTTTTCGCGGGACCTTTGCCCTGCCCTAATAAATTCAGGTCTTTATACAAATTGACCCTGTATGATATTTTATTGTAAGGATAGGGGTTATCCACATATGTCGACGAATGATTTCCGCGCAGTCTTATTTCCATATTGAAACCATCGAGCGTATGCTCCGGGTCTGTATTTATAATTGAAATTTTACCGGGTATATAAAAATCTTTTGTCGTTATGTCCACGCCGCCAGTATTGATAATCACGACAGGCATTTTATAACAGTCGTAGTCGAATATTGCGGATACTGTCGTATCTTCCCTGGATGAATCCCCGCTTCTGGTAATATTTGTATTCCCGTCGCTCCAGCCGGTAAATTTATAACCGAGATTCGGAACGGCTGTGACGGCTGTCGTTGTCGAAATACCGTATTCGATTGTCTGATTCAAAGTGCCGGTTATTGTTCCGCAGGTATAATCGCTTGATATGTAGCTTATTGCAATAGCAGTACCGTTGGGCGGTTCCGGTATAGTTTCCGATTGCGATTCCGCTTCAGTTGCGGATGCATTTGCGGTTTTTGAGCATGCAATTAAAAAAGACGACATTGCTAAAATAATAAATATAAGCAGCATGCATATTCTTCTTTTATTTCGCATATAAATCTCCGTTTTCATATATCTTCCATGCGTTATCAATTTTTTTCATCGCGGCGGCTCCCACTGATGCACAGACAATGTTTTAACTGTATTTCTGCAATCTGTAAGCATTTTCTGCGCTTTCACTTTCAATGGAGCCTCAAAAAAGTCTCTTGCTGTAATTTTTGCTATCCAAATTCCAAGTTTCTCCAACTCGTGCTCGTTTTCCTCCACTTTGGCAAATGTATAATTGATTCGATTTATCTTTTTTTCTATCTTGTGAAAGAAATCGTTGCATTTTTTCAAGAACTCTTTATATTCTTCGTCCCTTGCTGTATTAAAGAATTCCGTTATATCTTTCGCATTACCGATATTAATAAAATCGGCTTTCAAGATATATGCCTCGCCGCCGTTTTGTAATATATCATCGGATATCTCAGTAAACACATCTATATGCCCGTCAGTCATAGGAAGAACCCACATGGATTGCCCTATATTCACTGACCCGGATTTTTTCAGTTTTCTCCATGCGCTCACCCTCACGCGCGAAGGTTCTTTAGGCAGAGTAAAGTTTAACATCAGCCATTCAATTTTTTCCATAAAACACCTTGAAAATTGTTTTTGTAATACATATTACAGTATATTGCAAAAATTTATATCTGTCATATAATTTTTGTTAATTTTTTATGATAGTATAAAATGGGTAATTTCAACATGCTTCCTATGCTCCCAATCTTGTGGTTTCGAGATTGGGAGCAAAAAATCAAGTACGGCAAAATCTCGATTTTGCCGTACTTTTCTCCACCGTGCCGTACAAAAGGCGGAAAAACTTGAATAATATCATAAAAATTGCTCTCAATCTAATCAGCGAATTCAAGAGAGAGGCTAATTCTAAAAAACCTGTTTCGGCGTTATGCGTTCATGTTTATTCGATGTTGATTTTTGTACGATATTAAATTGCCGTGACTTGATTACTTTAGCTGATTTAAATATTTTATAAAATTTCAACGATATATATTGACAAACATAAAAATATAATATATAATAATAAAATATCTGAATATTATTAAATTATTGGGATGTCGCCAAGTTGGTAAGGCACAGGACTTTGACTCCTGCATTCCGCTGGTTCGAGTCCAGCCATCCCAGCCATGTGTTAAATGGACTTTTCCCTCGTATTACCTGATGTTTCGGGTTTTGCGGGGGAACGTCTTTTTGGCAGAATTTGCATGAAAATCATCTTCATCTAATAAATATCTAATAAGTATCTAATAAACGTAAAAACCCCTTGTAAATCACAACTCAAATAATCTCGATTTATCCGAAATTATATTTTTCGTATAATGGGATTTTCATTAATTCGTGTGTCAGCCTATTGAACGGAATTTAACTCGGCAGATTTACTTTTTTCGCCTCTTTGAACCAACCGCTGTTGATTTTTCGGAATGCAAGATGCCGTTTCAGCAGGCAATTCATTATCTACACTATCATTGATCGCTTTTTCTATGCCATCTATCATATCCTTTTTGCTCTCCGCTTCAATGTGTGCATAAATGTTCATCGTCGTGTTAATCGACCCGTGTCCGAGCCATTCCTGAATTTGCTTCATGTTGTATCCTAAACGCAGTAACAGCGAGGCACACGAGTGTCTGAGGTCGTGGAAACGTATTACTCTCATGTCATTCCGCTCCAACAGTCTTTTGAAATTTTTGGTGATATAATTTGGCAGCATAATGTTTCCCAGTTCATTGACGCATACGTAGTTTTCATAGGCATGATTATAACTTTTGCCGCAGAACTTTTTGTTTTCATCCTGTTTCTTCTTCAGCTCGGACAGGTATTTATAGAGGCTCGTATTCAGGGGCAGAGTTCTGTAGCTCGAACTGGTTTTGAGCGTATCGGATATTTCGAGGCGGTATTTGCCAGTATCGTTGACAGGCACGATTTTGTGATTTACCGTAAGCGTCCTGTTTACCAGGTCTATCGAATCCCATTTTATGCCGAGTATCTCAGAGCGTCTCAGACCGAAATACGCAGCGAGCATCACAGGCGTTTCAATCGGAGAGTCCTTGATTAATTTCAGAAGTCTGCTTATATCTTCCTGATTGTAGAAACTGCCTATGAATTTCTGTTTCTTTGGCTTTTCCACTAAATCCGCAACATTCTCTTTAACTAAATTCATCTTTCTCGCGTAAGCGAGCGCACTCCTAATGAAAGCGTGATGTTTCAGCACAGTATTTGGACCGATAGTTTTCAATTTTACGGAATAGTATTTTTGAATATGAATCGGCGAAAGAACGGAGAGTGAGACGTCTAATTTTTTGAAATACGGATAAACCTGTTTTAGTATGCGTTTATAACCCGCATATGTTATACTCTCAATATTCATTTTGTGTATTTCGAGCCAATCCGATAGAAAATCGCAAAACAATTCATTATTTTCGTTTTTATGTTTCTGTATGCTTTTTCTTGACTCATACTCAGTTATTTTTTCATTGAGAATAACTTCGGCTTTTTTTTTGTTTCCCGGAATCGGCAGTCCGGTATTAATCCATTTTTGTGTTTGCTTTCCGTCGTTATTAAAACAAATTACTATATACCATTTATTATATTTTTTGTGTAAGCTTCCTGTAGTCATGTTATTTTACTCCTCCTTGGTTTACAGAAAAGCTCATTAATCAATATCAATTATATTATATCACTAATGGACTTTTAAGTAAAGTAATAAATTTTAATTTCCTGATAAGAATTTAATTATGCTGTTCTTGGGAATTATATAAATGCGTCCTATTTTTTTAGATTGAATTTTTTGTTCCGATAAAAGTTTATACGCAGTGTTGCGTCCCACTCCTAACATTTTCTGCAGTTGGTTCACTGTGACGATGTCTGGATAACTATTGAACATACGTTATTATCGTCCTTTCTTTTGACATAAATGATTTTGGACTTCCTGAGATTCAGACTTGAATATAGTATGTTATCATAAACAGACATCTGAACCGTTGAATTGATTTTGCGGGAGCGGAGAATTTTCCGCTGCGATATGATTCATGCTGGCGAATAATATTCCGCCCCCGCAACAATATTTATATCTATTTTTATTATAGATATTATCCTAATACTAATAACACATATAACGCCAGCCCATTTCCTGCGCTTTTTTCTTAACCGCGTATTTCCAATGTATATTACTTGAATTATGGTTCAAGCAATATACATTTCAATCCGTACTGTGTACGTTCAATTTGCAGGCACGCTAACAACAAAGATAAATCTGTGTTTTCATGGCATACTTCAGGAATTGCTCCAAACAAACTTGACAAAATTTATATCCGATTTATTTGGGCGTTTCCTTTGCTGCAACAATTGTATAACTTCCGACGATATGCTATTCAGTTGTGTGTACGCCTCCAGTCTGAACTTGATATGGTTAATTTCTGCTGGCGCAGAAATCCAACCTTTTTCCGTAAGTATCAGCATTTTTTAACAAATTCAGCGTAAATTCGAGATGTGCGACTGCGGAGAAATGCAGTATAAGTATATATATAAATCTGCTGTTTCCCCGCAGTCGAATCCCGCACGTAGGAGGTGGTGCCTCAGACTGTTGCCAGCCTGTAAAAACGCACAGACATTGCCAATGCGTTTTTACAGAACGGCAGCCGCCGCCGTTTACCCTGGCTCACCCAGGGTAAACGCGGCGCTTGCTGTAACCCTACGATTAATACTTTTTTCTGAACTTCGGGAAGCTCTGTATGACCGCTATTTTCGCTACTTCCATACAGTCCTCATCATCCGGGTCAAAATATACCCTTCCGTATATACAGCTCAACTTCTCATTCGCTTTTATCTTCTCGTTCGTCAGAACTGTTACGATATATCCGCCGAAATGCCGCACTATCTCATATATTGCCGCTGTGTCGCCGGATATCGCCGCATCAAGCACTTCGTACGGAACAAGATTCTGATAACCCCGGTTCTCGTCATAATCGTATTTACCGTAGACATTGCTGGTTTTCGTTTCAACTTTTTTCATTTTTTCCTATCTCCCTTTTTACCATTCCTTTTAGTTTTTCTTCCGCCTCGTGGCGTTTTCTGTTGACTTCCTGATGAGACAAATTCATCTTTTTGCCTATGCTGCTGTCTGTCATGCCTATAACGTAATATAGCAGAATTATTTCGCGTTCGCTTTTTTTCATCCTTTTTATGCTCTCGGCAACGCCGTAGCAGTCTTCGACGATTACATCTTCGCCCAATACTTTGAACAGTATATCCTGTGTAAAATATGTATCAATCACATACGCCGGGTACATATCTTCAGGTATGTCCGACATAAGCGTTTCGCGTTCCGCCCGTTCCCGTTTTTCCTTGAGGAAATTGCGAATGGCGTTACATATGACCGTCTTACAGTAGCTGTCGAACATTTGCATAACTTCCAGCTTTTGCTTTTCAGAGAGAGGTGCAGCCATGGTGATTTTCACCTCCCGCCGTATTAAATTTTCCTGAGTGATTTTTTGTCTCTATAAATAACAAAACAAAACGGCTCTGTTTTTTGCACCTGTTTCCGCGAAAATTCACAAACTGTTTACATCTTTGGCAAAACCGGTCGCATTCATATAGCCCCTGTGAATGTGTCTCTATAAATAACAAAACAAAATGGGGCTTGTTTTTGCACCCATTTTCACAAAAATTCACAGAATAGTTACATTTGATAATCTTTTCGGGTTCAGGACAGTTGCCAGAACCGCCCAATTTATCTGTATATTTCATATAAATCTCACTTTCATTTCACTAAAATTTTTGTTTTTATGATGAAAATGAGATTCGGGGTGGTCCTCTAATCCTGACAACTGCGATTCGTTCTGAAATACGCTTGCTTATTCCGAACGATAAAACTCTGTTTTGGCTGAAAGCTTTTTGTACTTCTATATTTACGCAATATGCAGCAGAATAACAGCTGCGAAAGCGGTATAATTTGTTTTCCTTTTCCTTCACAGTCCCCCGTTTTATTTACGACACAAATAAAAAAACTGCGAAAAATATAAAGCCCGCTATATACCGCCGTTTTCACGGCAGACATATATAGCAGAGTTCATATTTTTCGCAGTTAAAATTATAAAATCTCTCAATATGTATAAAATTTTTATCCGTATAAAATAACCTAAGAACAATGAAAAAGTGTTTTGATTTACCTAT
>WQYZ01000152.1 GCA_009780985.1 Oscillospiraceae bacterium
GTTGTTGATAATCTTGAAATATTAGCTATTCCAGCGAAAACATGGGCGGTGTTTAGAACAAGCGGATACGCTCCGCATTTAGGGCAACTGTGGCTTAGAATCAAGAGCGAGTGGCTTCCAACGAGTGGGTGTGAATATGACAATTCAATATATGCCGAAGTATATCCTATGAATAAAATGTGGAATGACCCAAGTTACGAATCCGAGATATGGATTCCTGTCGTCAAGCGTGATAAAGGAGAAAAATGAAAAAAGAAAACAAGCAAAAATTAAATTACTCAATATTAAATACGATTGCATATGCCATATGTAATTTATGGAAATGGGATAAAGAAATGTTCTTCTGCTGCGCGCCGCAAATACCGATAAATGTATTAAACCCTCTGTTTTTAATATTATTGTCAACAAAAGTAGTTGAGATTATCACAGTTCATGCAAATTTCATTGATTTAATTCTCGCTATTGCAGGACTGTCCGGTGCACTTCTTATTCTGAATATCACAAATAATATCTTAAAATCAAGATTAACAAACTGCGGGTCGCGGGTGCGTTCCAAATATGGTATGGAGATAAATAAAAAGATTATAGATGCCGATTATGAAAATATAAATAATCCAAGCGGACAGGAGAAACTGCAAAAAGCGATCGAGTCAGTACAGGATATCAGATCTGGAACTGAACGGATTTTGCATAACTTTATAAATATTGTTTCAAGTGTTATCAACGTTGTTACATACGGTGTATTCGTGATTATGATTAATCCGGTTTTAATTGTACTATTATGCAGTCCCGTTTTAGCAGAGTATTTTATAAATAAAAACCATAATAATTGGCTGCATGACAACAAAGATAAGTGGATTCCTATTGACCGGAAAATTAATTATATAACTCACAAATCAAGCCAGATTGAATCGGGTAAAGATATACGTTTGTATAATATGAAAGGCTGGCTGAATAGCTTATTTGAAAAATACTTCAAAGAACGGATTACATGGTATAAGAAAATACGAAATAAAACGATAAAAATCAGAATAATTGCAATTATTTTAAGTTTATTCAGGGACGGGCTATCTTATATGTTATTAATTTATAAAATTTATTTTAACGGAATGATGCCATCGGATTTTGTTTTTAATTTTAATGCTATCAGTAATTTTTCCGCGAACTTTCAATCTTTGTTTTATGCCGTTAATGAGATATACGTGATTCATGCGCAATTCTGCGACCTGCGTGATTTCCTTAATATGAAAGATAAATCAAATAGGAATGCGGGAATACAAATCCCTGAAGAAACATGTGAAATCGAATTTAAAAATGTAACTTTTTACTATCCCGGAGAAGAAAAGCCGACTATTGATAACATGAGTTTTAAGATTGAAAAAGGTGAAAAAATAGCAATTGTCGGATATAACGGATCGGGAAAAACGACTCTGATAAAACTGCTTTGCGGATTATATACTCCGACAAGCGGGACTATATTAGTTAATAACCAAGAAATATCAAAATATAATATTGTTGATTATTACCGTATCTTTTCGACTGTCTTTCAGGATATTTATTTTCTGCCTGCGACAATATTGAAAAATATCACATTAACGCCTGATAATTTTGAACAAACGCAACGATTGAGTGAAATTATTGATAAATCGGGTATATGCGATTTTATTAGAAAAATGCCCTACGGTATTCACACAAATCTGATTAAGAGCGTAAACGACGATGCCGTAGATATTTCCGGAGGGGAAAAACAGAGGTTGGCATTGGCTCGCGCCCTATATAAAAATGGGAAAATAATAATATTAGACGAACCTACAGCTGCGTTAGACCCGCTTATGGAAAGTAAATTGTATATGCGGTATAATGAAATTACAGACGGCAATACTTCAATTTATATCTCGCACAGATTATCAAGCACTCATTTTTGCGACAGAATTTTATTTATCAATAACGGCAGACTGATAGAAACCGGCAATCATAGCGAACTAATAAAAATGAGCGGAAAATATGCGGAAATGTTTAAAGTGCAAAGCCAATATTATAGTTAAATTATATTATATGGAGAATAAGTATGAAAAGTTGGATTAAAAAGATAAATATAATTTATCGCGGTATTTTATTTATAGAAAAAATTGAACATGGCATTATGATGACACATATATTTAATTCCGTAATTCAAGCTGTTACGCCGTTTATTAATTTATTTATGCTGTCATACATTATCGACGCGATTACCAATAAAAAACCATTATATATTCTGCTTTTATATGTTTTTGTGATGGTGGGGTTAAATGCTATTATCAGGGTTGTATCATCGTTAATGGAAACTTTGATTAAAAAGAAAGATATGCAATTTAATCTGCGTTATGATATGGCTGTCGCCAATAAAATGATGAGTATGCACTATGAGACGTTAGATACCGCTGAAACTCATAATTTAAGAATGCGTATAAGCGAAGCGAGCAATATATTCGGTTCAAGGATACAAAAAATCCTGATGCTATTTCCCGGAATGGCACAGGCTGTTTTTACTGTTATTTTTTCAACTGCTCTTACAATTAATTTGTTTTTCAATATGCCAGAGAAAAATATGCCGGGGATATGGAATATTATAAATACTCCAGTCTTTACGATTGCTCTATTAATTTTAATTGTCCTGACAATATTGGTGAATATGAATCTTACCGCTAAATCCACGAAAAAAATGATGAATCAATATGACTTATATATTCCTGTCAATAAAGTGGGAGATTTTTACAGCACACAATATTTGGACAGTTATCATGCGGGAAAAGATATTCGTTTATACAACCAGAAAAATATTATTATTGATGAGCTGGAGCAGAATAATAGAAACTGTTTTAAAATTGATAATGAAACTGCTAAAATAGAATATAAATACGCGAATATAAACAGCTTTATTTCAACGTTTATCAATATTTTAGTTTATATTTTTGTTGGATTGAAAGCGTGGGTAGGCGCATTAAGTGTGGGCAATATAGTTAAATATGTAGGCAGTTTTAATGAATTTATCAGCGGATTTACAAGATTAATGAACTCTTCTTCCGCTTTGTTATCGAACAATCAATATATTGAGCAGACGCTTGAATTTATGTCTATAGATGATGCGATATTTAAAGGAATCTTGCCCGTAACTCCAAATACAAACGAAAACGCTGAAAAATATGAAATAAAATTTGAAAATGTATCATTTAAATATCCTGACAGCGACAGGTATATATTAAAAAACATAAATATAACATTGGAATATGGGCATAGTCTTGCGATTGTTGGCGAAAATGGCAGCGGCAAAACTACGTTTGTAAAATTGCTTTGCGGATTATATAAACCAACTGAAGGCAAAATTACTTTGAACGGCAAAGATATTTACGATTATAAATATGATGAGTATTTAAAATTATTTTCTGTTGTATTTCAGGACTTCAAGTTATTATCTTTTCAATTAGGAAATAACATCGCCGTCGGAGAGCAGTATGACAGTTCCAAAATTCGGGAAGCGATAGGAAAAGCCGGATTTGAAAAACGGTTTGAATCTTTGGAAGATGGGGCGGATACATATTTATACAACGATTTCGATTTGAACGGCGTCGAAATATCCGGCGGCGAAGCGCAGAAAATCGCCATTGCAAGAGCCTTGTACAAAGACGCCGAAATTATAGTTTTAGACGAACCCACAGCGTCGCTCGACCCTATTGCGGAAAATGAAATTTATTCAAATTTCAATGAGATTATGCATGGAAAAACAACCATCTGTATTTCGCACCGGCTATCCTCATGTAAATTCTGCGAAAAAATATGCGTATTCGACAACGGCGAAATAGTTCAATATGACAGCCATGAAAATTTAGTCAAGAATACCGGCGAAAAATATTATGAACTCTGGAATGCTCAAGCACAGTATTATAAAAATATTGCATAAAAAACGAATATAAATAATCGGAGGGTACAATGGAATTACAGAAAAAGTACAGAAATATTTTGAACGACTTTGTAAATGAATCCAGCGTAGATAAAAACATATTAACGATTATCCTTACAGGCGGTCTGTATCATAAATATATTAATGAAAACAGCGATATTAATTTGATTATTGTCGTTCAGGACGATAAAGTCAAAAATTACGACTATACATGCATATATCAGGATATTATATTCGATATCGTTGTCTTTTCAAGGACGCAAATTATACAAAATCTGACTAACCAGACGGGAGATTATTACCGTTATTCCTATCTGTCCGATAACGAAATCCTGTTTTCAAGGGACGAATCTTTGAATGAAATCCTAAATCAAGTGCGCACAGTAAAGCAGGATTACTTTGATAAACTTATTATAAGCGGCATTTCTGAAATTTTATTTTACATTCGGGAAATAAAAAAGTGCCTCGACTTAAAGAAAGATACGCTTTATACACAGTATTTTTTTGTAAAAGCTGCTGAGACGCTTACGCGAATTGAGCATGCAGCGGATAAAAAAACGTTCGGGCTTACGCCTTTGGCAGACGCATATAAGTTGAACAGCGATTTATTTGAAATATTTTATAAAGAGGCACTGACAGAAGAATGGACGGTTGAAAAGTGTTATAAATCCATTGATATTTTAAATAAATATATTGATAAATACGTCGATATTGTTCAAAAACCCATTGTCAGGTTATTTAAAATAATGAATAAAGAAATTCTTACTTTAGGGGAAATTGCCAGACAATTTCAAACTTTCCCCCCGTTCATACTTCTTTTTTGCCAATGGCTGACAGAGAAAGGCATCATAGCACAAGTAACACTCCCTGTTGAATTATCAAAAAAAGGAAACTTTGAAATCGAGCAAATTGCATATTTTTATAATATTTTATAATACGGAGAGAAAAAATTATGAATGATTATATTAAAATTATCGGTGCGAAAGAAAATAATTTAAAAAATGTATCAGTTGATATAAAGCATAACTGTATTACTGCCGTTACCGGGGTATCCGGTTCCGGTAAAAGTTCTCTAATATTCGACGTTTTATACAGTGAAGGGCAAAAAAAATTCATGGAACTGAACGGCTACGAAACCGCATATATGTCTAATTCGCTTCCGAAAGCGGACGTTGAAGAAGTAAAAGGATTGACCCCTGTGGTCGCGATTGACCAGAAAGAAACAAACCGCAATCCCCGCTCGACCGTCGGAACGAGAACAGGCTTGAATAAATTGGTAAACGCCTTATTTGCGAAAGCCGGAACTATGAAATGTCCGAAATGCGATACGGAACTTAAACAGATGTCTATTATATCGTTAGTTACGATGATAATGGAATTGCCGGACGGTTACACAGCCGAACTCAGAAGCCCCATAGAAAAAAGGCATAATCAGAACTATGAAAATTTTTTTGACGAGATAAAAAAGAAATTGTTTACTAAGATATATGTGGACAGCGTTGAGCACGACTTGGCGAATGATTCCGACATCAATATTGAAAATTATGCCTCTTTTGAAATATTTTTAGATAAATTCTCCGTTGACCAAAATATGTTCAGACAGATTATGAAATCCGTCGAGGTAATGACAGATGCCGCGAATAATCCGCTGATTCATTTACTTATCCGAAACGGCAATGGAGAAAATGACAGAAATACTGATGAATTGTATAGAAAATTGGGCTGTTGCGGACATGAATATATATTAATGGAACTTGAGTCGACTAATTTTTCATTTAATGATTCAAGAGCAGCGTGTCCGACTTGTCTTGGTTTGGGTTTTTCATTTAAGGCAAATCCTGATTTTTTCGTTGTAAATCCAAAAAAGGGGTTATATAGAGGCGCGCTTCATCCTTCTATATTTCAGTTAGTGCCTGAAAGCAAAAACGGGGTTGTTCTCTACACTTTATCACAAAAATACGGATTTGACCTCTACAAGCCATATGAGGAACTGTCGGACGAAGTAAAAGATATTCTGATGTACGGCACGAGGGGAGAAAAAATCAAAATTATTAACACGCCTGACGCAAAGCGGCGCAGTCCTTTCACAGGATTCGAATATGCATTCAAAGGCTTTGTTGAAGAAATGGAGCAGGCTCATACACAAGGGACATTCCGAAATGGAACAGGAGAGAAAGAAGGCTGGGCGGATAAAGAAAATTGTATGGTGCAATGCGAGTGTCCCGAATGTAATGGAAAAAGGTTAAAACCGCAATTTTACCGGATAACAGTAAATGGAAAAACTATTGACGAATTAGTTCAAATGCAGCTGAAAGATTTTTTATTGTACTGCAACGAAATTTTGATAAATGGAAGCTGTAATTTTGAAGTTAAAGTCATTCTTGAGGAATTAAGCCGGAAATTGAAAGTTTTATGCAATATCGGCTTATATTATCTGAATATCGACCGTCAGTCAAATTCATTATCAGGCGGAGAAACCCAAAGGATTAAATTGTCGAAGCAGTTAGGCAGCGATATGAGCGGTATTGTATATATTATGGACGAGCCGAGTATCGGTCTGCATATGAAAGACGTGCGAAACATGATAAGGATTATCAAGGAAATAAAAGATAACGGCAATACGGTAATCGTTGTTGAACATAATTTAGATGTGATATGCGCCGGGGACAACGTCATCGAAATAGGTCCCGGAGCCGGAACTGAAGGCGGCGAAATCATATACAACGGAACTGGAGCGGGATTATTAGAAGACGAAAAATCATTAACGAAAGAATACATATTAGATAAAAATAAAGTCAAGCCGAATCTTGAAAAAGAATTTACAGTAGATGAAAACAACTGCCTGAAAATCTATAATGCAACACAAAATAATTTAAAGAATATTACAGTATCTATCCCATTGAACAGTTTTGTATGCATAACAGGTGTTTCGGGTTCTGGTAAAAGTACGTTGATTAACGACATACTGGTTAAAAAACTTCAATATGAAAAATATCATAAACCTGTGATGCCGGGAAAACATACAAAAATTGAGGGAATTGAAAAAATACGCAATATCATAAATATAGACCAGAGCCAAATCGGAACGAGCAACACATCGACTCCGGCAACATATATGGAACTTTTTGACCGGATACGGACGCTGTATGCGAAATTGCCCGACTGTGTAAATAAAGGCTATACGGCGCAGGATTTCAGTCTGACTTATCAAAACGGACTGCGTTGTCACAAGTGTGCCGGAAAGGGTATTATAGTAACAAAATTGCAGTATATGCCGGATATTGAATCTGTCTGCCCGGTGTGCAAAGGCGAGTGTTACTCCAATGAAGCACTAAAGTATAAGTATCAAGGCAGGAATATCCATGAGATATTAAACCTATCTGTGAATCAAGCCCTTGATTTTTTCAAAGATGATGATTATTTATATAAAAAATTTACAGTTATGAATGATTTGGGGCTTGGATATATAAAATTAGGACAGCATACCAGCACAATTTCTGGAGGCGAAGCGCAGCGTTTAAAATTATCTTATGAATTGTCGAAAAACAAAGGAAAAGACAATAATTTATATATATTTGACGAGCCAAGCACCGGACTGCACGCGGATGATGTGCGTAAATTGATAGATTCGATATATATGCTTGTTAAAAACGATAACTCTGTTATTGTTATTGAGCATGATATGGATTTTATAAAGTCGTCGCAATATATAATTGATATTGGACCGGAAGGCGGGCTTGATGGCGGTGAAATTGTCGCACAAGGTACGCCGTATCAAATATCGCAATGCGAAAAATCATATACAGGGCAATTTTTAAAAGAATACTTTCTACTTTGATGAAATTTGGCAATATTGAAATTCGCGACGGTTTTTTGCTTGGTATAAAACGTTTATAGGAATTGATTGAATATATAAAGCAAATGTGAGAATTATCAATGATTATTATATGGTTAAATGTGATTAACAGAGGTGATATACATAAATAAAGAAGAATGGCTTTTGTGTCCTGTTTGTAAAAACAAAACTCGCACTAAATTGCGACAGGATACAATACTCACGCATTATCCACTATTTTGTCCCAAGTGTAGACAGGAAACATTAGTGAATGTACAACAATTTAAAACAACCATTATCAAAGAGCCAGACGCGAAGCCGCAGAGCCAGTAAGACGCAGAGCCGATAATTTGTGACTTCAATCACAATTATCGGCTTGTTTTATTTTATAGAAATGGTCAGTTTATATTTCGGCATTCCCTTTTTCCTTTGTTATTCCGTTGACGGTAGCTTCCACGATAATCAGGTCATTGTCATCAAGATTATCGAGCATATTATCCAATTGCCGCCGCCGTGTGCTCCTGACAGGCGTTGTGTTCGGATAGAAGAACTGGTCAACGGAAATGTTGAACAGGGTAACGAGTTTATAAAAGATTTGCAGGCTTGGGTGTTGTCCCTTGTTTTCGATATTAGTTAGATAACGCGGATCGATATCAATAATGCCAGCGGCTTTTTCTCTGGTCATACCCTGTTTGTTGCGGGCTTCTTTTATTGCCTGACCGAACGCCCTAAAATCGTATATTTCATCTTTGTTACGCATATAAAACCCTCCGATATAATTTTACAATTCCTACGAAATTTTAAAAGGATTAGTAAAACGTATTGATAGGTTTTATAGTTCATATTGAATTAAATAGAAATATAACTGCCAAGCGGCAAATAAAAAAAAGCCGCATCGTGGCAGCGATTTCTCATGCCTGAATAATAGTAGTCGGCGGCTTTAGGAATATAAAGCCGCTATTTTTTGTGTATCGGGTTAGAAGGAACAATACGATTAAAGTAATGGCGGCAAAAGAAAGGATGTCGCTATGCTAATAGATTTAATTCGATATATTTATGCATTGCTCAACTTATCAAAAAAAGCATAGTTTTTCAAGGAGGTAAATATACCCTTGAATATGGTTTTACAGATCATATAATAAGAATAATGAGCACGTGTTGTGGGCGAAATATGCCCTATGGCACGTTTTTTGTTTTGATTCGCGATTTACTCGCATTCCATGTGCCGTACTTCGGACGATGTACCATCAGAGCCCCACCCTGTTTTATTTTTATTTTTTCTATGAAAAAATTTCAGAACACCAGCGAGTCCGTAACTCGCAAGGATTGATAAAAACAAGGTTGTACCGGCAATGATTGCCGGCTGTAAAAGCAGGGAGGCAGGATGTATATATTTTCATTGGGTACATATGTGTACCCACGATGCCGCTCGCCGCCGTTTATAAATTTTTCTCAAAAACAATACTGAAAAATTTATAAATACGGAGGAAAAAATGTAATGAAAAATTACAGAAAGAGCGATTATGCTCTGAATAAATATAGTAGTGGCATCGTATACAGATTCGTCGACGAAATAAAGGAAATCACGCTTGAGGATTTTCTTACGGACAACCCAAAAAACACAGAAGCGGATTTTTGGATGCTCAAGGAAATTTCGGACGAGATTTTCGAGCGTGAAGACGACGATACTAATGCAACGACTAAAAAAAACATATCAATCACCGGTATGGAGCAGATAATAACTAATTCAACCGAATTGTTGTTGGAAGAGCAGTACATAGAAAATATAGACAATAAGACTGCGGCAGAGGTATTCAATCAGCTTATCGCAGACGGCACTCTTACAGAAAAACAAAAAAGACGGCTCAAAATGTACGTTGTATATGGTATGACTATCCGGCAGATAACCAAGAAAGATAATGTATATCCAAATGCGGTAGAACAAAGTCTCGCTCCAATTATGAATAAATTGAAAAAGATTTTTTAACATTTAAATTTTGACATGTACAAGGTATCCTAAAATGTGCGTTATATGAGAGGACATCGCAGCACCCTCTCGTGTACGTTGAAAAATGAATATGCACACACCGAGTACAGCAACTTACGTGCAACCGCCTTGACCATATTTGTCGTCGCCGATGGCACTTTTTGCGAGTGTCTCCCGATTCGGGAGAAAAAGGCGCGTGAGTATAATGATACATCTCTATACTGTCGGTCAAAGAGCCCGCGCAGAAGATACGAGCGGGGGAAGCATCGCACGGCTGGAAATATGCCGCTGGGAGCTTTCGTGCAATCGGTGTGATATAAAGTCAAATGTAATCAAACTTAAATAGTAGAGAGTTGACGGCAGCGACATGGCAGACGATTTGCGAATCGTCTGCCCCACAGTGCCGTCAACGGAACAGGGGCATAGATGCAAAAATCAGCAGAAAAATCTATGGTAAACAAAGATACAACATATAGTGAACTCGTTGGTATTTTAACTACAATATTCACAGAAATACTGCCAAAATACGGTTGTACAGTACGCGAAAAACAAATCGAATTGGCACAGAAAATGCTCGAAGCCATTGATAAGCGGGCAATCCTACTTTCGGAAGCGGGGACTGGCATAGGCAAGACTCATGCTTATCTGATTGCAGCAGTATTGGCGAAATATGGTCACTTGAACGATTTGAAACTCAGCGGCATATATCCAGAGCTTGACTATGAGTCGCTGTCGCGACTGCCGATTGTCATATCCACATCAAGTATAGCTCTGCAGAGAGCGATTGTCAGGGAGTATATCCCGCAAATATAAGGTATATTGATGAAGCACGAAATTATATCATCTCCTTTAACTGTGGTATTGCGCAAGGGACGCGAACATTATATCTGCGAAAAGCGGTTACGGGCGTATATGCACTTTGAGAGAGACGTAAAAATTTACAAATATCTGACGTCACTTTTGGACGAACGCTCGTCAATCGACTTTGCAGAAATAACCGGACTGACGGCGCATATAAAGGGCAAAATCGGGGTTTCGGGCAGATGTGACGGCAACTGCCCGTACAAAGAAACCTGTCGGTTTTTGCGCTTCCTTGAGCACAGCCAGTCCGACAAATATGATTTTCAGGTGTGTAATCATAACTATCTTTTGGCTGACACCTTA
>WQYZ01000153.1 GCA_009780985.1 Oscillospiraceae bacterium
TCTATGAAATAATATTTGCCGCGTTCTATCAACTTACCGGTATAATTTTTCATAACATTATGTATTTTCCCAAGTGCTTCGCCCGCTTTTACCATACTTCGCGGGTCGCCTTTGCCGTCTATGAAGTCGTACATGACAAACATATATTTCTCGTCCTGTTTATCTATGCGAATACATGCTGAACCGTCTTTGGTAAAAATGATCGGTACAGCCGGAACGCCGCTCTGTATCAGATATAGCTGAATCTCGACCGAGCTTAACGCAGTTTCCATTTCCTGAGCCGCCAGATTATTTACAGCTTTCAAAAAATATTTTTTATCCGTGCCGTAAACCGCATATGTGCAGTTACTGTTAAAACTTTCGCGGAATACTTCTATGCTTTGAACTTTTATATCATAATTAGTTTCTATTAAATTTTGAATTTTTTGCATTTCCATTTTACTGATTCCTTTCGATATTTCAATGTTTTTTGATGTTTTACTTGAAATACAGAACCAGCATAAATTGTCAACGACTGGGTTTTTATCTCCATACAGATGTCGTCAGACAAAAAGCAAGTTCTGTATGGAGTTGAGTTTCATGAGCATATATTTATGTTTAAACATTTCATTTTACCTCGTTAATATAAATAGTTTATATTTTAGATTATACCGAAATATTATGATAATTTTATGATTTATTTGTAAAATCTACAGATTTACTTGACTATTTTGTTTTTTTATGTTATTATGAATTTAACGTCCTGACAAATCGTTACAGGGCGATTTAATTTTAACGAGGTATTTTTAACCAATGTACAAAGACAAAACTCTAACCTGCCAAGACTGCGGAGCTACATTCGAATTTACTGCCAACGAGCAGGAATTCTACGCCGAAAAAGGTTTCACAAACGAGCCGACTCGGTGCAAAGATTGCCGTGCTGCCCGGAAAAACAACAACAGAAGACAGCCCGAAAGAGAAATGTACTCTGCTGTTTGTTCTTCATGCGGCAAACAAACACAAGTCCCGTTTAAGCCAAGCGGCGATAAACCCGTTTATTGCAGCGATTGTTTTTCCAAAAAAAGAAGATAACCATTTGAACCGCATAATACCCGCCATTTACCCGCTGGTCACCTCCGGCGGGTTTACGTTATGCAATTTAAATACACAGTATAATTTAAAATTGCGCAGTCATATTACAGGAGATATAATTTAATGAGCAATAAAATTTTAATCATCGACGACGATCCGAATGTCTACGAACTTTTGAAACTTTACCTGTCAAAAGAAAATTACGAAGTTATCACAGCACAAAGCGGACAAGAAGGCGTCGCTATGTTTAAATTCCACGAGCCGTATTTGGTTCTGCTGGATATAATGATGCCCGGCAAGGACGGATGGGCGGTCTGCCGAGAAATAAGGGAAATTTCTTCCGCGCCTATAATTATGATTACGGCAAAAAGCGAGGAGTTCGACAAAGTTTTGGGGCTGGAACTCGGAGCGGACGATTTCATCGTCAAGCCGTTCAGCACAAAAGAAGTGTGTGCGCGTGTAAAAGCTGTGCTGCGCAGAACGGAAAAGGAAACCATAAAAGACGAAACAGACAGCGAATGCGTCAAACTTGACAACCTTGAAATAAGTATGCGAAAATATGAACTCAGGATAAACAATAAGGCTGTAGATAGTCCCCCGAAAGAAATTGAATTGTTATTTTTTCTCGTATCGAACCCCAACCGCGTGTTCACGCGCGAACAGCTACTTGATAAAGTCTGGGGGTTTGATTATCTCGGAGATTCGCGCACTGTTGACGTACACGTCAAACGGATTCGCGACAAGATTGATGGTATAAGCGAAAAATGGCGTCTCAAGACTATTTGGAGTGTCGGTTATAAATTCGAACTTCTGCCATAACTTTTATTTATTTTTAAACATAAGCAAAATCATAAAACCCGTTTTGAGAGGTGCATAATTTGATATTATTATCAGCCGAAAAAATCAGCAAGAGTTATTCGGAAAAGAAGCTAATTAGCGATGTTTCGCTGTATTTAAACAAAAACGATAAAGTGGGGATTATCGGTATCAACGGAGCAGGGAAATCAACACTTTTGAACATACTGGCTGGGAAAGAAATGTCTGACGAGGGAAAAATCAGCAAATATTCCGCCGCAAAGATTTCATACCTGGAGCAAAATCCGGCATTTGACATAAATTTGTCTTTGATTGAAATTGTATTTAAGGATTTAGATGAAGAAACAAAGCAGGCGAAAGAATATGAAGCCAAAACAATACTGACAAAATTGGGTTTCACAAATTTTGATATAAATGCAAATAATTTGTCCGGCGGGGAGAAAAAACGCGTCGCGATAGCCCGCGCACTTGTGAATCCCTGCGAAATATTAATTTTGGACGAACCTACAAACCATTTGGACAGCCAAATGATACTTTGGCTTGAAAACTATTTAAAAAGCTACAACGGCGCCATTGTTATGGTTACGCATGACAGATATTTTCTTGACAGAGTCGTGAATCGAATCGTAGAAATTGACGATGGCACACTTTATTCATATGATGGGGGTTATTCGCGATATTTAGAACTTAAAATGCAGCGCGCGGAAATGGAAAGTGCAACAAGGAGAAAAGACAGAAGCCTTTTTAAAAAAGAGTTGGAATGGATGCAACGCGGAGCGAGAGCAAGAGGTACCAAGAGCAAATCAAGAATAGCGCGTTTTGAAACCCTCAGCGACGGGAATACATCTGTAACAGAAAAACTCGAAATGGATTCTGTTTCCACTCGTCTCGGTAAAAAGACAATAGAAATTAAAGATGTATCAAAATCTTTTGACGGTCATTGTCTTATAAAAAATTTTTCTCATATAATTATGAAAGACGCAAGAATCGGAATTATCGGGAAAAACGGTTCTGGAAAAACAACGCTGATGAAAATCATCACGGGAACGCTCGAACTGGATTCAGGCGAAATTGTTTACGGCGACACAGTAAAGATTGGTTATGTATTGCAGGAATGGGAAACACCGCCCGAACAAATGAAAGTTATCGATTATATAAAAGAAGCGGGTGAACAAGTCGTTACAAACGATGGAATAATCTCTGCGTCCAAAATGCTGGAAAAGTTTCTTTTCCCGTCGTATCTTCAATGGAATACAATAAATAAACTTTCGGGCGGCGAGAAACGTCGGTTATATTTGCTCAAAACTTTGATGGAAGCACCGAATATTCTTTTTTTAGATGAGCCGACAAACGATTTGGATACCCTGACGCTGACAGTGCTTGAAAATTATTTGGAAAGTTTCAGCGGCGCAGTCGTCGCAATATCGCATGACCGATATTTTTTGGATAAAGTAGTGAATACTATTTTTGAACTTGACGGCGACGGCATAATAAAACAATATAACGGCGGATATTCGGACTATCTTGAAAAAAGAGAAAGCCTGCCTGCTGACAAAATGCCGGTAAAGCTGTCTATAGAACCGCAAAAAATAAAGCCGGTCAGAACTCAAAAACCTAAATTTACATTTAATGAACAGCGTGAGTATGATACAATCGAAAATGACATTGCTGATCTGGAACAGCAATTAAATTTTACAAAAGACGAGATTGAAAAACACTCCAGCGATTACGGAAAACTTGTTCAATTTCTTGACGAAAAAGAGAAGATAGAAGCAGAATTATCATTAAAAATGGATCGCTGGGTATATCTGAATAATTTGGCAGAAAAAATTACAAAATTATAAAATATGAAGGAAAAAAATGGATTTTAAACAACTAAATTTAATTGATCCGATTTTAAAAGCGCTGAAGCAAGAAGGATATGAAACCCCATCGCCTATTCAATCAGAAGCAATCCCATTGTTACTGGCAGGCAAAGATTTATTAGGCTGTGCCCAAACAGGCACTGGAAAAACCGCCGCTTTTGCTATTCCGATTTTACAAATATTATATAAGCAACGTATTAACAGTTTACAAAAACGAAAATTGCAGGCGTTGATTTTAACGCCCACACGTGAGTTAGCGATTCAGATTTCCCAAAGTTTTCAAGCATACGGACGTTACACCGGGCTTAAATTTGCCGTCGTTTTTGGAGGCGTAAGTCAAAATCCGCAGGTGAAATCAATGCGCTCCGGGATTGATATTTTGGTGGCAACGCCCGGCAGGCTCAATGATTTGATTGGACAAAATCTGTGCGATTTAAGCAATATTTCTATGTTTGTTTTAGACGAAGCAGACCGTATGCTAGATATGGGATTTATCCGCGATGTAAAAAAAGTTATTGCCCAGTTGCCTCAAAACCGTCAAAATCTTTTATTTTCGGCAACTATGCCAAAAGAAATTGCGGAGCTGGCGTCTTCGTTTCTCAACAATCCCGTTACCGTAGAGGTAACGCCTGCTTATTCAACAGTGGATACGATTGAACAATTTGTATATTTCGTTGATAAAAACAATAAAATGCCTCTGTTAATTGAGCTTTTGAAAGATAAAACAATTATATCGGCGTTGATTTTCTCCCGAACCAAGCACGGCGCAGATAAAATCCGAAAAGCATTAAATACGGCGGGTATAACCGCTGACGCAATCCACAGCAACAAGTCGCAGACAGCGCGCCAAAACGCGCTGCGTGCGTTTAAAGAAGGCAGAGTCCGCATATTAGTGGCAACGGATATTGCCGCGCGGGGAATTGATATTGAACAATTATCTCATGTAATAAATTATGACCTGCCCAATGAACCTGAAACGTATATTCACCGTATAGGCAGAACCGGCAGAGCCGGATTTAGCGGAATCGCAATGTCTTTTTGTTCTTTTGATGAAAAACCTTATCTGAAAGACATACAAAAACTGATTAAGAAAGAAATCTCCGTAGTACCGGACCACCCATATCCCATGCGTATTTTTGAACACATTGAACCAAAAAGTCAAGTCAGATTAAAACACGATATACGAAAGTCTGAAACCGTCATGAAAATAGCCGTACAAGGTAGTAAAAATATTGTACGTCAGAAAAATGTGCAATTTGATATGAATCCAATAAATGAAAATACCAAAACAGGGACAAATAACAGCATGAAACAAAAATCGAGAAAAATAAATTGGTATAATAAAAGAAGAAAGAATAATAGATAAGGATATATTTAAATTGAATATATACGAATATTTTCACGCCAAAAACGCTCATCAACCGCAAAAAATCGCAATGTCCATCGGATTGGAAGGCGGCGTGCGCTCATATACCTATGAACAGTTTTTTACCAAAGTTGACATAGTCGCAGACGCGCTAACGGCGCTTGGTATAGAACCGGGCGACCGCATAGCCATAGTTGCTGAGAGCTGCCCCGAATGGAACGTAGCATATATCGCCGTTGCAAAACTCAAAGCGACCGCCGTATTGCTCGACGTTTCCTTAGACGGCGCAGAATTGAAACGCTTGACAGACAAAGCGCGCGTAAGATGCGTTTTCACGAGCAAAAAAGCGATGGATAAACTGACTGTTTTTCTTGATATAACCGCGTTGGATATTGAAAATGACGGTCAATGTTTTGACGGGTACGGAGCAGAACTTCTCGCGGCGAAAACCGCAGACGGAGACGAAAATATTTCGACTATTTTATTTTCGTCGGGTACGACCAAAACTGCGTCGGGCATAATGCACACGCATGATAGGCTTATCGGCTCGTCGCAAATGATTGAAAAATCAATGCCCGTGGACTGCAACGAAATAAGTCTCGGCGTTCTGCCGAACAGCCATATATACGGATTGGTCGTTCAGGTGATTATACCGTTGTTTTTAGGCGCGAGTGTGTATTTTCTCGACAATCTGAACGCGGAAGAACTCAACGCCGCTTTTATGAACGGACGCCCCACTTTCCTTGCTACTGTGCCGAAAATGTTTGATTTATTGAAAATGCAGATAATGCGTAAAATAGACGGCGACCCGAAAACAAAAAGACTGTTCAATATGTTTTTCCCGAAGTGTCTTGCCCTGCGGAAAAAAACCGGAATAAACTTAGGGAAAAAGCTGTTTAAAGCCATACACGAGGGATTCGGTTCAAACATAAGAACAATGTGTTCTGCCGGCGCGCTTTTAAGCGAAGAAACGGCTGATTTTTTATACGGAGTTGGATTCGACATATTGATTACATACGGCGCGACCGAAACAAATATCCCGACGCTCGGCAATTACGGCAAAAAAATCACCACAAACACCTGCGGCAGGGCATATCCCGATATATCGCTGAAGCTCGGTGCCGATGGTGAAATCCTGCTTAAAACGCCTTATATGATGACCGGCTATTTCGACGACGAAGAATCCACCCGCGACGCTTTTGATGCTGACGGCTGGTTCAAAACGGGAGACCTCGGAAGTATAAATAATCGCGGACTTATAAAAATCCTCGGAAGAAGCAAAGACAATATCGTTCTTGCGACAGGCAAGAAAGCCGCTCCCGACGATATTGAGAACATATACGCAGGTATTCCCGGCGTAAAAGAATTCGTCGTGTGCGGAATACCTGCTTCAAACGGCAACCATGACGAAATACACGCTTTTGTCGTCCTTGAACAACAGGAATCAATGGAATCCGCACTCCAAAAAATTAAAGAAACAAGCGCGTCGATGCCGCATAATATGAGGCTCACAGACATTCACGTTGCGGACGAAATTCCCAAAACCACGCTTATGAAACCGAAACGGTATTTACTTAGACAAACGGTAAAACAGAAGAAAACCGCTGTCATTAAGAAGGAGATGTCAGATTCAGCCGCTCTCCCTGATATTGCCGCGATTGTGACGGCGGCTGTCGCGAGAGTGGCACACGTCGGAATTCCCGAAGTATTGCCGGATACAAAAATATTTTCAGAGCTTGACATAGATTCGCTGGGCAGTATAGACCTCTGCTGCGAAATTGAGGATAAATGCGGCGTTTTCGGTATAGACGTCCTATTGCATAAAGAAATGACGGTCGCTCAGCTTACGTCGCTCTCCATAGAACCGCATGATAATATAGTAAATAAGTCGTCGCCTCCGCCGTGTTATCCATTGAATAAAAGCATAGGCGATTATAATATTTTCAGATTTATACAGGGTTTGGTGCATTTTTTATATAATATAAAAACGGAAAACGAAAAAGTTTTGCCAAAAGACAACGGTTATATTATATGCGCAAACCACGTTTCCAACTTCGACTATATCTATCTAACGCTGAATTTTAAATGGGAGCGGTTCAGTAAATTTTGCTGTATGGCAAAAAAAGAATTATTCAAAAAGAAACTTATCAATAGAATGATAACCAAGATTGCCGGAATGATTCCTGTGGACAGGGGCGGTTTCGTGAACGATTCGTTTTCCGCCGCATATTCAAAACTAAAAGAGAACTGGGGAATTCTGATTCACCCGGAGGGGACAAGGAGCGAAAACGGCGAACTCGGCGCGTTCAAACGCGGAGCCGCTCTTTTATCAATCGAGGCTGACGTGCCGATTGTTCCGGCGTATATAGCGGGCGGCTACGAAATTTATCCGCGTTCAAAGAAACTGCCGCAGCTTTTCAACTGGAAAAAGTTTAAACGATATAAGGTCGAAGTAAAATACGGCGAACCTATTTTTCCGAAGAACATGAACGCGGACGAACTGACAAAAATTGTGGAATCGGCGGTAAATCAGCTTAAATATAAGGATATCACAAATTAAGAAACAAGACTCCCGAACATAATAACGGTAACTATTAAATAAAAACTATAATCCTTCGGATTTTTCCGAGGGATTTTTATATTTTAAACACAAATAAGGAGAATCCATATTATTATGAAAAAGTTAAAATCGAATATATTATATATTATAACAGCAGTAATATTGGGGATTTTTATTGCTTCAACTAGTATCGCACCACAATCAAAAAGTAGGATAAATGCGAACGAGTCTAATCCTTGCGTCATTTGTGGTAAATTGCCAGTTGATTTTTTTGGCAGAAGCATTGAAAACTTGTTCCCAAGCAGCAATTTCAGAGTTCATCAACTCTAAAGCTGGGATTCTGCGTCCTATACATTTATGTTATAAAATAAAAAAGAAGGATTGCCGTTATATTGATTGGATAATGTTTTCGGGGTCCTGCTTGAATATTTTTTAGATTTTTGTGAAAAAATGTGTAAATTCGTATTATAAATAATCGCAAAAATGTGTAAAATATATATTGAATAACTGTTAAAAATGTGTTATAATGAATATATAACTGATTTTACGAGGTGATTTTACGGATAGAAATGCTTTTAACAAACTCATAGACTGGAAAAAAGACCCTGACCGAAAACCTTTGATATTAAAAGGGGCAAGACAAGTCGGCAAAACTTGGCTGATGCATAAGTTCGGGAAAGAACAGTACGGCAATTATGTATATTTTAACTTTGACGAGGAAGATGAACTGTCTTCCATTTTTGAAGCAAATAAAAATCCGCACAGGATTATTGAACTGCTGAGCCTTCTCTGCGGACAGAAAATCGTTCCCGGAGACACTCTCATTATTTTTGACGAGATACAGGAATGCTCCGCGGCACTGAACGCTTTGAAATACTTCAGGGAAAAGGCAAACGAGTATCATGTGATCGCAGCGGGCAGTCTGCTCGGCACACTGCTGGCGCAGCCGAAATCATTCCCTGTCGGTCAGGTCAATCTTCTCGAATTATATCCGCTCTCATTTGACGAATTTCTTGCCGCTGTCGACGAACCGCTGTACTCATATTTTACACAAATAAAAAAGAATCAGCCGATAGAAGACATTTTTCATACCCGGCTGCTTGAAGCATATAATTATTATCTTATTATCGGAGGGCTGCCCGAATGCGTCGCTTCGTGGTTACAGTATAAAGACCCCCAAAGAATCCGGCAGATTCAGAATGAACTGATTACTGTTTACGAAAATGACTTTTCCAAACATAACGGCAAAATCAACAGCGGCAGAATTCTGCTGGTATTCCGCAGTATAGTTTCACAGCTCGCGAAAGGCAATGAAAAATTTATATACGGCTGCATAAAAGAAGGAACTCGAGCAAGGGAGTTTGAGGAAGCAATCGAATGGCTTGTGTCCGCAGGTATGCTGAACCGCGTATATAACGTATCAAAACCGGAGCACCCATTGAAAGCATTCGACCAGTTGAATTATTTCAAGCTGTTCCTGTTTGACACAGGACTGCTTAAACATATGGCAGGGATAGACAACGCCGCTATTCTGCTAAAAAGCGATTATCAATTCAAGGGCGCGCTGACGGAAAACTTTGTTTTGCAACAGCTTCAGGGACAGTTTGATGTTGAGCCGCATTTTTATGCTGACGGACGCATGGAGATTGATTTTTTGATACAAAATGGGATCGAAATCATTCCTGTGGAAGTAAAGAGCGGCGAAGATAAGAGTGCAGTCAGTTTCAAATCCTACATTAAGAGCAGACAGCCGCAGACCGCAATCCGTTATTCCAAGCGCGGTTATGCCAAAGACGGCGATATTACTAATTTGCCGCTCTATCTTGCCGGAATAACGAAAAATTTGATATAAATAAATGTAACTGTATATAAAAGCATTGACGTTATATTGATTAGACAATGTTTTAAGTTTGGAAATATTAATAATATGCAAATGAAAATTATATATTTTTATGATATAATAATCGCTATATAATTTTATTTCCGGAGGGTATAGGATTATGCGAAACAGATTCAGGGAAGCAAGGGAAGAGCGGCGTTTTTCCGCCGTTGCGCTGGCGGAAAAGCTCGGGATACACCCGTCAACGCTGACCAACTGGGAAGCGGGACGCCGCCAGATAACGCCGGACAAACTGGTGGAATTGGCGGATATACTTGGTTTTACCATTGATTATTTGCTTGCTAGAGAGTCGCCGCAAGTTTCTTTGATTGAACCGGTTGATAAAAAAGCCCTGCGCGCAATGCATGGGCAACCGGTTTGGGCGGCGGCGCATGGCTGGATGCTTGTGAATATCGTCGAAAACGCTTTTGTGTTGAAGAATCTGAGGTTGATACCGTTTGATGAGGTTCAAGAACCCATATACTTTATTCCGCCTGCGTTGTCGCTGAGTATGCGCGGTGTAGGAGAACCGCTCAGATTAGACGACGTTCTTTCCGGAGACCGGTTTTGGGTAGAGCCGATTACAGCTGATAATGATTTAGCTGCCGAACTGCGAGGTTGGTACAGCATATATGAAAAACGGCTGGCGCAGAATGAGTTCGGCAACAGATTCTATATAGACACATATGGGGCGAAGTGGCTGGCATTTAGGGATTGTATTAAAGAAAAAGAAAATTGGGAGAGGCTGTCTGTGATGGATAAAAATATATATGATACCATTGAAACAATGGTATCTATTGGCAAAGGCTGGTCTGAAGATAAGAAATACTGTATAACCACGGCGGACGGAATAAAGTATCTGCTCCGTATTTCCCCGCTTTCACAGTACGAAACAAAAAAAATATTGTTTTCCACGACGGAACAAATTGCCGCTATGGGTATTCCTATGTGTGTACCCATAGAATTTGGTATTTGCGACGACGGTGTTTATACAATCCAAAGCTGGATTGACGGCGAAGATTTGAAACCTGTATTATCTACTTTGTCCGAAACGGAGCAGTACGCATTGGGAATACAAGCGGGGAAAATATTGAAAAAGATACATTCTATTCTCGTACCGGAAGAACAGGACGGATGGGCGGTAAAATATAACCTTGAGATAGACGCAAAGATAAAAGCGTACCGTGATTGCAGTCTGCATTTTGACGGCGATGATTATGTTCTCGCCTACATAGAACATAACCGTCATTTGTTAAAAAACCGACCGCAATGCTATCTTGTCTGGGATTACAACATAA
>WQYZ01000154.1 GCA_009780985.1 Oscillospiraceae bacterium
AATTTGACCGATGCGACCGGAGCTCAGACGAATTCATACGGTTATTTCGACTCGTTCGGCAATGAGCTGCAAGCAGCGCAAGTAGTGATGCCAGTATATAATGAATGATTATGATAGTGACGATTTCATCTATTTTGAAATGAAATCTTTGGGACATATGATTATCACAGGTCAGCTTGGAGGAAGTTACAACATACCATTCTTGAAGTACGAAAATCGTGCTGACCAAACTTTGTTAGCTGATATTATTTCAAATTTCAAAAGTATGGTTAATAAATAGCAATGTGCCGTAATTAAAAATAGAGGTGGAAGGCATGTCAGAATATTTTGAAATAACTTTTTTCCTTGAAAAAGAAAAAGCAAAAAAAGAGCAATCTAAAAATAAAATGCTTCAATTGCTTTCTATCCGTGAAGGACGAGAAAAAGTATTAAAACATCAATATTTGATTTTCGTTGGAAAAGAAGTGCTTTTTGACGATTTTGAGTATGAAGATGTAGATTTTCTTGAATATCGAATTTGTTTATCTAAACTGGTTTTTACTAAAAATAATTTTGACGAAAAAATAAATCAATTAATGCAGATAATGAGTATTTGGTTTAGTCAAATAGGTTCTATTGTATTTGCAACAGGTATTTATGAATTGACCTACGATTATATTGAAGGAATAAAAACTTTGAAAGAATTTAATAACGAAATTCTTTCACAATTTCCACTCCTCTTTTTCAAAAATGGGAATGAATATGGCTTTATTCCATCAAAATATTTAGGAAACACATCTTGTGTTGTAAATATGGGTGAAAATGTTCAAGATATTTTTGCCTCACCAATTGGCGAATTAATGGAAGATGAGGGGTTAAGTTTTGAGGAAGCGCATAACGATCTATATAATTCCGATTTTGAAGATGAATATGCAAAACGATTTGATATGAGTTTAGAAAAAGCACATGAAATTCTTACCAACTTACAGAAAAATGGAATGAAGTAAGCAGAAGCGGTTATTTTAAACGAAAATAAAATTATTGCTTGAAAACATCATAGAAAAGTGATATACTAATCTTGCTTTTACTCATGCGGAGGATAGGGCTACGGTGGAGACCGACCTGAGCGCCGAATGAGGTTTGGCGGGAAGAGTGATACCACAATCGGAATCACTCTTTTCATGTTGGCATATTGGCACTACTCTTCCCGGAAAACGAAAGCGATAAACTCACCCCGCTCGCAGGCGAAACAATATCAAAAAAGACAAAGTACTGGAAATACGTTGTCCTCTCGGCTAAGGAAATAATATATACCCATGAGCTTCGAACCTTCGCGATATATATTATTACAGAAAAATATATTCAACGCTTTTAGCGTAAGGCATATAACAAGCTATAGTTATGTACACTTACACCTAAGCCTTATTGAATTATCTTTCTCTATTATACCCTGAAAAGTGCCAAAAAATAAATACAATATTGTGAAGCAATCGAAAAAATTTATGATAATTTTAAGAAAATAAGGAAATGAGGAAAATAGAAATGAACGCAAGTAGAAAACACGGTAAAATGAGACGAATAACAAAACTGATAAGTATAATTCTAATTATATCAATGCTGATTGGCAACATATCTATAGTAAACGCCGCAACGTCATATGAAGATACAGCTCAAACGCAAGGCGATATATCCGACACATTCACGCCGAGTGATCCATTGGAATTTATGCAAGATCCGGCAGTCGACTTACCGCAAATGCCGCCGGACTTAACAGAGAATCCGCTTGATCCTAATAGTCCTGCACTGAATGCTGAACAACCGAATACTGATTTACAGCCACCAGTTCCGGACAACGGAAGCACTGACAGATACATAGTGAAGTACAAGCCAAGCAAAAAAGATAGTTTTAAAAACAAGATGAGTGCCAAAGTAGCGAACGGCAAAGCGTTAGGGTTGAACAAAGATAGTGTAGATCCGTCCAGTATAAAAAACAAAAACAACGGAAATAAAAACAACAACGCCTATACAAATAACGGCAAAGGCAAGGGAAGCGGCACGAACAAAAAATCCACATTGGAGGCAAACGACTGGGAAGTTCTCACGCTGACCGAAAAAATGCTGCCGTCAGCGTTTGCGGTAGATATCAAAGCAAGTCAAGCGGACAGTGACATAGAATACATCCAGCCTGACTATACTCTGTCGCTGGACAGCATAGACGAGAGTATAGTCCCATCAGATAGTACGGAAGCGCAGACGCTTTCACAAATTAACAATGAAACTATAGATGCGCCGACAACTGGAGATATAATTGTCGCGGTAATTGATACAGGTATGGACATAAATCACAACGACTTGGCTAGTTATGTTGATACGGCGGACGCATGGGACTTCACGCAGAACACAAACGAGGTATATTCGTCGGCAAACCCACTTGAATATGCTCATGGCACGCATATCGCCGGAACAATCGCGAACACAGCACGTGAAAATGGCGTGACCAACATAAAAATCCTTCCGTTGCGCGTATTCAATAACGGCGTGGCATATACGAGTGACATAATGGCGGCGGTAGATTACGCAGTCGAAAACGGCGCGACGATCATCAACTGCTCGTTTGGTTCGGCGCAAGAGAACCCTGCGCTTGAAGAAGTCATAGCAAACAGCGACGCATTATTTGTCTGCGCGGTCGGCAACAATAGACGCGATTTGGCAGAATCGCGGTCATATCCGTCATGCTATGATTTACCGAACATAATCAGTGTAGCGTCAGTGAATTCAGACGGCGGATTCTCATATTTCTCGAATTACGGTGCAAATGTAGTTGATATAACAGCGCTCGGCAGAGAAGTCATGAGTTCGCTGCCGGAAAACGAGCATGGTACAATGACAGGAACATCCATGTCGGCAGGGTATGTAACAGCAGTCGCGGCAGTCGTAGACGCGGAAAATAATTTGACAACCGACAAATTGATGTCCAGACTGCTTGACACGGCAGACATGCTGTCAAATCTGCAGGATAAAGTCAGCCATGGTAGGAGAGTTAATCTCGTAAACGCAGTAAACGATATTGTGCAGACAAATATAATACAGAACAATCCGGCAGACGATTTTGATATAAACGGTTATCAACCGACTGAGGATGAATTGTTTGAACTGTACGACGCAAGCACTGTCACGCAGATATCGGCGGGCGAATATCATACTATTGTCCTCAAATCAGACGGTATAGTGTGGGCGTGGGGATACAACTACTATGGTCAATGCGGAAATGGGACTATACACTCTTCAGAATCATTAGTGCAAGTAAGCGGCTTGAACAGTGTGACTGCCGTAGCTGCCGGTGATTGCCATAGCATTGCGTTAAAAAATGACGGCACAGTATGGGCGTGGGGGTATAATTGCTGCGGTCAACTCGGCGACGGCACAACCACGAACAGAACGACACCGGTGCAAGTGATAGGTTTGAGCGGAGTGACCGCCGTATCTGCTGAGGGTGCCCGCAGTTTTGCATTAAAAAGCGACGGGACAGTATGGGCGTGGGGGTATAATTGCTACGGTCAACTCGGCGACGGCACAACCACGAACAGAACGACGCCGGTGCAGGTGACAGGTTTAAGCGGAGTAACTGCCATAGCTGCCGGTACTTACCACAGCGTTGCGTTGAAAAGCGACGGCAAGGTTTGGACGTGGGGCTCGAATTATTATGGGGAGCTTGGCGACGGCACAACCACGAACAAAACGACGCCGGTGCAGGTGACAGGTTTAAGCGGAGTAACTGCCATAGCTGCCGGTACTTACCACAGCGTTGCGTTGAAAAGCGACGGCGCAGTTTGGGCATGGGGAATGAACTACTATGGTGAGTTAGGCGATGGTACAACCGTGCAAAAAACGACGCCGGTGCAGGTGAGCGAGCTGAGTGGAGTAACTGCCGTAGTTGCTGGATTTTACCATAGCATGGCGTTGAAAAGTAACGGCACAGTTTGGGCATGGGGAGATAACTTTTATGGTGAGTTAGGCGATGGTACAACCGTGCAAAAAACGACGCCGGTGCAGGTGAGCGGGCTGAGCGGCGTGACTGCCATAGCTACCGGTGATTACCACAGCGTTGCGTTAAAAAATGACAACACTGTTTGGGCGTGGGGCGATAACAGCTATAGTCAGCTGGGAGTGCCATCTCTTAAGAACTCCAGTATTCCGGTAATGAGCCAAACAGAGCCAACGCCGCCTCCGCCGTCGTCTATCGTAAAAAATATCACAAATGGCAATGACCTCGTTGTGATATGCACTCTTTCGAACATAATAACATCATTCAGCGGAATTGTATATAAAATAACATATAACCCTGCACAAGTAGATTTAGTCGATTTTGCGGCGCAAACATCGATATTAAATGTCAGCGTTGGCATAGTGCCAGATACAGATTTGGAAATAGTTTCGTACAGCGCATCGACAGGGATTTTGACATTCAAGGTAAACAAAACGATTGCGTCAGGCAGTATGTGGTCTGGAGTAGTGACGATACTCAGATTCAAAGCAAAAACTACAGGTTCTACCACTGTAAGTTTTGATAAAACATGACGAAATATCAAAAAATAAAGATTTAGAAACAAACAAGTCAGTCGAAAGCGGCTGGCTTGTTTGTTTCTAAATCAAAATAAAAAATCCGTAATTTCCGCTTATTTTCTCACCACAATTTCAAAACCCTGAATTTATGGAGCATATCCTCACTTACTCATTTCCAAATGTGGTGAGAAAATAAGCGGAAATTACGGAAAATTTTAATTTCTACAAATTATCACCTTGACAAAAGTGGTCTTTCGATGCTTACCTTTTCCAGACGGTGGAAAAAAAGCAAAATTTCATCAGCCAGATAATGACGTCAAAATCCCCAGTACGCTCCTGCGATGATATTGACGACGATTCACTATCTTACGCCGAAATAAAGGCATTGGCTACGGGAAATCCGCTCATAATTGAAAAGTCACAGCTTGATTCCGACGTAGGAAGGCTGAAAATGCTGAAAGCAGACCACCAGAGCCAGCAGTACCGCTTGCAGGACGATATACTCCAGCACTTACCGTTACGCATAGAGGCGGCAAAATCGCATATATCAGGATTCAAGTCAGATATGGAGCGTCTCGAAACGAATACGCACAAAACGGAGGAAAGCATATCCCCAATGACAATAGGCGATAGAACGTACACCGGCAGGAGTGAAGCCGGAACTGCTTTGCTTGAAGCGTGTAAGGGTATAAAGACAACAGAATCAACGAAAATCGGCAATTACAGGGGTTTCGATATGCTTATATTTTTTGAAAGTTTCAACAAAGAATTTCATGTCGATATGAAAGGGAGCATGACCCATACAGCCGTACTCGGCGACGACAGCGGCGGTAATATCACCCGTATAAACAACGCTTTTGACAGAATACCGCAACGGCTCATGTCGTCCGAAGCACAGCTTGAAACGCTGTATCAACAGCAGGGAAACGCGAGAGCCGAACTCGGCAAACCGTTTGAGCGTGAACAGGAATTGATAGAAAAATCCGCTCGGCTTGCGGAGTTGGATTCAATGCTCAATATAGACGAGAAGCCTGAAATTGTGGTGATGGACTGTGTAGATGATGAAATGGACGACATAGATGTTGCCGCAAAAGCCGCTCCGATGAGCGCAAAAGAAAGACCGTCTTTACTTGCGACGCTTGAAAAGAATGCCGAAAAAAGCAGGGTTATGTTCGGTAGTGCTGTTGAAAAAACCAAACGTGAGGAAGTCACCATTTAGCGGTACGCAGAGGATTGTCCGTAGGGCAGTCCTCATTATACATAATATATTTAAAATTAGAGCATTTTAATAAAAATATTCACATTTATTTGATATAATTTTTAACTAAATTATGTTAGAGAATTTATATTTTCAAGAGGAAAATTCAAATGAACATTAAGAAACTAAATATTGATGAATGTGAATTATTTAGCTCCATTGATAGAAGCGAAAAAATTCGAGCCGCTTGGCAAATTAACAAAGATAGAGTAAGAAGCCTCGATTTTACTTATTTAGATATTGAGGGTTACGGCTTTTATGCAACAACTTGTATAGAAATATTACGTAAAGTTATTAATCAAGGCGGTATTGTTTACGGTGCGTTTGAAGATAACCGTATTGTGGGAATAGCTTCTGTTCTTCCTGTTTCTGAAAAAGCTGATGGATTTAGCGTTTTGGTATCTGTTGATGTTTCTTCAGAATATAGACGCAAAGGAATCGGACATTCATTAATCGACAAGTGCGCAGAACATAGCAAGTCCGTAAATTGTTCAACCATGCTTGTTGCTTCTAACCCATATGAAAGCACAATAAAGTTTTTCAAAAGCTATGGATTCCTATATATTGAAAATCCGCAAAATAAAGCGTTACTCCAAGAGAATTTATATTTTCCGAAATTCGAGTTTCCGCCGCCATTTGACGGATTAGATGTTGAACAGCCGATATTTTTAGAATTACCATTAAACGAATATCAAGCTAAAGATTACTTTTGTAACCGTATCACATTAGATGAATTAGACAAGTTTAATTGCTACGGGGCAACGAGATTAGCTGTTACAGACAGGCAAATGTTTTCTTTTGGCGATAATCCTGTTACTTTTATGGCTACATACAGATACGATTGGATGGGTGAAAAACACAGGATGTTAGTAGCCTGTTTTGATAGTTTTCCTGTTGGATTTATTGGATATGGGGGAGTCGATGACGAAAGTGTTTTCATTGAACCGATGATGGTTGACGCTTCTTTCCAGAAAAGAGGAATCGCCTCGAAAATGTTAGAACTGTTTGAGTGCAGGATACGTTCTGCCAACAAATATAAAGGAATAGGCATCGGAAATAGAACTGATAATATTGCGGCAGGCAGAACCTATGAAAAAGCAGGTTTTGTATTGACTAAATTAGACGGTTTATCAGTTTATCGGTATAAAGAGTTAGTATGAGTAACACTCCGCTAATAAGCATAATATGCGCATGGAAGGATTTTTTGTCCTCCGTGCGTGTATTTTTATATAAATATATTACTGCGGGAATTGTCCGTAGGGAATCCTCCGATTGTATATGATATATAAATCTTTAAAATCAGCGTGTTTCTGATGAAAATATTCATATTTATTTGATATAATCTATAAATAAAATATATTGTAAAATTATATTACACGGTGTTAAAATGGGAGTTTATTCATAATGGCGCAGAAAAAGAGTAAGAAAAAACAACCGCATATAGATAAAAGCCCTGTACGCAAGAAAAAGGCGAAAGGCTGGGTTAAAACATATACGGGAACGGATATAATAAAAGATTACAGGGAACATTTCAAAGGCGTGGACGTGGCTTGCGCCGTCCGCGAATTGCAGGAAATTGGGTATAAATTCGACCCGGATTACGAAAAAAATGTAATGAAAGCCGAAGCAGCCCGAATCAATCAGCTTCACAAAAAGAAGGCGCAGAAGCAAAAAGCCGAGACATATGAAAATGAATATCAAGACGACAATTTTTATTTCATAGCCGGATATACGTCCGGCGGTGCGCCTTACGGCGTAACATGGACAGAGATGGGGCTTGAGCCGTGGGAGAACGAGTTTGACGATGACGATGAAGACAGCGAGGAGTCAGGATTTATTTGTCCATTTTGTAAAGGCGATATAACAAAAGTCATTGGCTGTACGCTATCTGTATTTATACATGAAGGCAAGGAATACGAACGCTTCAAGGTTGGCGGAATAGGCGATTTTTTCGAGGGTGCTGACGATGACGCGACGTGTGACGATTGCGGCAGTCTATACGGACATTATCATCACTACGGTTGCGATTGCGAGTATTGCCCCGTATGCGGCGGTCAACTGATTACTTGCGGCTGTGAGGTTCAATATAAAAAATAAGAAATAATATTTAGAAAAGCGAGGATAGATCATGCCTGAAAATCCAAGGATAAAACAAAAACCCGTGTTTCGCTTTGCCGCCCGTGATGACGCGCCGTTGATTTTAGAATTCATCAAAGGGCTTGCCGAACATGAAAAAATGCTCGCGGAAGTACAGGCTACGCCGGAATTGCTTGAACATTGGCTGTTTGATAAACAAACCGCAGAAGTGCTGTTTGCCGTGATGGACGAAAAAGAAGTCGGTTTCGCGTTATATTTCAGCAATTTCAGTACATTCCTCGGCAAAGCGGGATTGTATCTTGAAGATATATTTGTCCTGCCCGAATACCGCAGGCGCGGAATAGGAAAAGCGTTGCTCGCAAAACTCGCCTGCATTGCCGTTGAACGCGGCTATGGACGTATGGAGTGGGCTTGTTTGGACTGGAATGAACCGAGTATTGATTTTTACCGTTCAATCGGTGCTGATGATATGTCCGAGTGGACAACATATCGATTGACGGGCAGTGCGCTTACGAAATTAGCGGAGGCAAATAATGAAGCTAATAGTTAAGGCTTGAATCACGTTTGAGTTCGACGACGAAGAATATATGAAACACGTTCAGGAAAAGTGGGAAAACGAAATGTACGAGGCAATCATGCAGGCGAACGAGCGAAACATAATCCCTGATATACCGCATACGCCGGACGAATAACCGTCAAAGTTCCGCATGAGTTTGACGTGGCAGAAGTTACCTATATCGGTAGAAAAATCGTGTATTATACCGCGAAAATTTATATTTTGAGGTGTTTATGGAATAATGCAAATCGGAAAAATTTTAGGTTTAGGTCGGTCGAGTGAAGTTTACGAATATGGGATTGATAAAGTTTTAAAACTTTATTTTAAGGAACACGCCTATGATACGGTAAAATGGGAATATGATAAACTATCAAACGCAAAAGATAATAATGTGCCTGTTCCGGCAGTATATGAACTTATTGAGCATGACGGGCGTTTTGGCATAATAATGGAACGTATATACGGCGAATCATTGCTGGAGATTATAGTAGAACATATAATAACGACTGGCGGCGAAAACATTGCAGCAAACGGCGTATCAGACCTAATTATCGAAATTACGAAAGGAATGGCGCAACTTTTGTATTTTGTTCACAGCATTAAAGCAGACTTGACGGATAAAAGCAAAGATATAATAACTCGCGCAGTCCATTATAATAATCATATAACAGAAGATGAAAAAGCAATAGTGCTAAATATTTTGGATTCGTTGCCGACAGGCGATACAGTATGTCATGGCGACCCTAACTACGGAAATGTACTTGTCAGCGGTAAGAAAGGCGCATTTATCGACTGGATGTTTGTCGGAACAGGTTATCCTATGTATGATATAGCGGAATATATCATGACAACGAGATATTTTACTATAGAACCTAAAAACAAGCAAGTCATAGAATTCATGGAAAAATACGGTGAAGAAATGATAAATATATTTCTTAGTGAATATTCCGAAATATCTGATTTAAAAATAACAGATGTAGATAAATGGCTTATTCCGTTAATGGTTAATCGGCTTAACGGCGGCGGTTCTGAGGAATATAAGCAAAGGTTATTGACAGACATTAGAGAAAAAATATGTTTGCATTGTTAATCATAACAAAAAATAAAAGTTTTCGGATAAAGAAAGTTTTTTAAAATAAATGCAAAAAATTTATATTATCTGTAATATTATTGATTATAATATAAACATCATAATGAAAAGGGGGCAGTGTACTATGAATTATAGTAAATACACAAATTTCTTCTTCATATTACTCTATGCAAAACCTGAATAGGCGGCAGATTGCATAGAGATATAAAAAAAGATATACCGCTGAATTTAGGTTTTGCTTTTTGTAATTTATACTAATAAACAAATTATAAAGGAGAATCTAAATGAAAAAAGATATAATAAAAGACTTATGGAACAGTATGGCAATCGACAACGGAACAGACGGATATTACAGACCTAATGATTCCGGACGACAAAAAGACCTTGATATAATTATAAACAATCCCGAAAAAGCATTCCCGATTATTGTATATCCGTTGATAAAAAAATATATCGGCGATTTAAACGGCAAAAAAATCTGCGTACCGTCGAGTGGGGATAATAAAGCCGCTTATGGATTTTATTTGTTGGGAGCGAAAGTCACTTCGTGCGATATTTCAGAAAATCAACTCAAAAACGCGAAAGTAATCGCGGATAAATATAGCTGGGATATAGAATTTATCTGTCAGGATAGTATGAAATTAGAACAAATAAAAGACTGCGAATATGATTTAGTCTATACATCAAACGGCGTTCACGTATGGATTGACGATTTACATGGTATGTATAAAAATATAAATAGGATTCTTAAACCCGGCGGATATAGTATATTTTGGGATACTCACCCAATGCTAAGACCATTTGATACTAACAGTAACAAAATCGACGTTATAAAAATAATAAAACACTACACAGATATAAATTCACCCGCAGACGACGGTTTACCGCGTTATCATTGGAGAACTCAGGATTTTATCAATGCGATTATAGAATCGGGATTTAATATAAAACACATGGAAGAAATACACCCGGTAGATGAAGATTTAGACGATTATCTACCGCAGGAAAAAAATCCCGAGCATGAAAATTACGGTATAGATATGAAAGACTGGAGACAAAATCCGTGGGCGGCATTACCGCAGTGTTTTTGTTTGTGTTCGCAAAAGCAATAAAATTTCGTAGAAAATAGGCGTAATACGCGCATATTTTATATCATCATTAAATTTCCAATTAATAAAGCATAATAAAAAAATTAT
>WQYZ01000155.1 GCA_009780985.1 Oscillospiraceae bacterium
AATATTCCCGGAAGATTTTCAATTATTTTATGATTATACCAAGTCGTCTGTTCTTAACTTTTCAAATCCGTTACTGGATGACAATACGAATAATATAGATATCGATAAAATTTATATAAAAAAACTATTTACTGCAATTTTCAATTTCAATGCCGAAAGCGCCGTGTATCACTCAAATTCAGCCAGCACATATATAGACGGACAAAGCGCCATGAAGTTCTTCACTAACGGACAGATAATATACAGTTACGCCGCCCCAAACCCGTCTGATATTAATAATATAAATACTGCAAATGACATAAACGATAAAGGCGGCGTACAGTTGTCTCGGCTTTTAGGCTATGATGCCGGCGGCAGTTATACGTTTTATGAAAAAATAAAAGCCGCAAGCATTTTTGTAAACGGGCTTCCTGCCGAGCTTACGGGCGGCGAACTTGCGGGCGGAACCGGGAGCAGTTTGTATTTGTATTTAAAAAGTATAACAACCGACAAAAATCAAAATTTAAATATAACGTTTGCTTATTATTTTAAAGGAATAGAAATAAAAATAAACGGATATGATTACGGAGTTCTTATTGTAATGAACAGCGACAGCATAACAGACGTCACATTAAATTCGTTTTATGTGACATTGGGGGAAACGGTCAGAAATATAAATCCGGTAATAATTTTGAGTGAGTTTGACGACATGATTTCCAAAGACATAAAAAACGGCGCAACAGCTGCCGAAAAAGAAAACATAGCCGGTAAATATAAGTTCGAATACGACAAAAATCAAGATAAATTTATTGTAAATAAAATCGACTTGAATTATAATATAAACTATACAAATCCTGCCAGCGAAAGGCGCGCAGAGGCACAGTGGGTAATAAGATAGATGAATACAAAAAATACAAAAAGCGTAATTATAATTTTATTGTTGGTTGCGAATATATTTTTTATTTATAATATAATAATGTTCGACGTCAGGACGCAGAATATACCGTCTGATATGATAAACAACGCCGCGGGCATCCTGAATAACAAGGGGATTTTTTTGGATGCCGGCGCGGTTCCGGCAAAAAAACCGACGAATTATATATACGAAGGAGAATATTCGGATAATATTTTCACGGATATTGTCGTGAATTTTTCGGGAATACCCGAAGACGAAATAAAAAGCGGGATTCCGCTGCCCGACACATCGGGAACTTTATATAAAAACAAAAAAAAATATACCGGGGGCGGCTACATTTTTATTTTCGCGGATTTAGATTACCTGCATGTCAGCATAATGGACGAATCCAATGAAAAATCCAGAGAGGATTACGGAGACGTCGAACAGGAAACAGATAACGAAATAAGCGTTCTTACAAAAACCGGAATAACCGGTATTCAGAAGAGCGAGATAAAAAAAGCGAAGGACATAATAGAAAATTTTATAAAAAAATATTCTTCCGTACAGGACGTAAAATCGGATTTCGACGTTATCGGATTGAAAAACGAAAATGAAAACGGAAACAGAATTGAAGAAGTCGCAATAAATCAGAAATACGACGGTTTGCGGATTAATTCCAATATTGCCTACGCCGAGATAAAAGACGGCGCGGTGACTTATTTCTACGGAAGCTGGTATTTCGGTTATTTCGACGCAAAATATAAGATGCCCCTGCTGGATTCAGTCAATATACTGTTTAAATGCTCCGAAAAAGACAGCAGTATTATCACCGGCGACAAACTGAAAAAGATGAATCATGAATATAACGTCCTTCCTACCGGAAGCGATAAATTTTATCTCATACCATCGTGGCAGTTGGAATTTGAGAGCGGGAAGACACTATCTTACAGCATGGTGACCGGAAGCAAAAATAATTGAGAATGCAAATCGAAATTTGTTTTATGGCAATATTAATAAATTTTTTGACTTGAAAATTTGATTTTTGGTGATTTTTTAGGCTTAATTTAAAAAAATCCTAAATATTTGAAAAAAATTAATGGTAATGTTACAGTAATGTTACAAAAAAGGTTGCAAAATAATTTTTATGTGTTATAATAGATTTATAAAATTAAATAGAAAAATTTGAAAAGACAAATATTATAATTTCTGCGAAATTATACAAATAATTTTTGCAGCATAAGGATAATATAAAAAATTTTGGAAAAAATAAAATCATGTCATTTAAGTTAGGAGAATAACAAATTAAAATATAAAATGTATGAAAATATGTAATTGAAAAATATGTTTAATTGAGAAAAGACATGACGGCATACATATACTGAGTACTTTCGGTGTGTTCAGACTCGGCGACGAGCGAACCCCCGGGAGGGTTAACTCGGTAAAAAATAATAAAGAGGTGTAGATTTATAAGATGGAAAAAATCGTAATTAACGGCGGGAAGCCTCTTTACGGGGATATTTGGGTAAGCGGAATGAAAAACTCCGCGGTCGCCGTAATAATTGGAAGCCTTTTGATTGAAGACAAATGCGTTATAGAAAATTTACCCGATATAAGCGACGTTGCCATATCTTTTGAGATATTGCAGCACATGGGCGCTTCGGTCAGAAGATTGAATAAAACGACGTATGAAATAGATAATACAAGGACTAAAGGCGGGATATCCCCGTCGGAACTTGTCAGAAAAATGCGCGCCTCGTATTACTTGCTCGGCGCGGAACTCGGCAGGTTTCACAGGGCTTACGTAGACCAGCCGGGAGGCTGTTATTTCGGGGAAAGACCCATAGATCAGCATGTTAAGGGGTTCGAGGCGTTAGGCGGAAAATTCGAGGTCAGCAAAGACACGGGATATTACAAAATAGAAGCGCCGAACGGACTCAAAGGCGCGAGCGTGTTCATGGACGTGGTGAGCGTAGGGGCGACTATAAACACTATCCTTGCCGCAGTCAAAGCGGAAGGCATGACGGTTATAGAAAATCCGGCGAAAGAACCTCACGTAGTAGATTTAGCAAACTTTTTAAACACCTGCGGTGCGAATGTCTCCGGCGCGGGCACGGATGTGATAAAAATAAAGGGTGTAAATAAACTTCACGGGTGCTCATACGCGATACTTCCGGATATGATAGAAGCCGGAACCTGCATGGCGATTGCGGCGGCGACCGGAGGGTGCATTAAAGTCGAAAACGTGATTCCCAAGCATCTTGAATCCATTACGGCAAAACTTGTGGAAATGGGAGTAGAAGTCGAGGAACTTGACGACGCCGTGATAGTCAGCAGAAGCGGCGATATAAACAAAGTCAACATAAAAACGCAGGTGTATCCAGGGGTGCCTACGGATATGAACGCTCAGATGTGCGTTTTGATGTGTCTTGCAAACGGAGGCACAAGTTACCTGACGGAAGGCGTTTTCGAGAATAAATTCAGATACTGCGAGGAATTGCGCAGAATGGGAGCGGTTATAAAGTTGGACGGAAAAGTGGCGGCAGTTGAAGGCAGGGGGATTTTGAATCCCGCCGTGGTAAAAGCGGTCGACCTAAGAGCCGGGGCGGCGATGGTTGTTGCCGGACTTGCGGCAAAAGGCAGAACAGAGATTGAAGATATACATCATATAGAACGAGGATATGAGGATATAGTGAAAAAACTTAGAGGCGTGGGAGCGGACATAAAGAAGATTGTCATTCCGGAGAAATTCCAGTACGAAAAGGCGAATTAGAAGAATCGAAATTGGATTTTTATAAAACATTATATAGATTATTATAGATAAATAAATAATATTCAGGGGGAGATTTTAAGTGAAATTTCCCCTGTTTGAATTAATTAAATTAATTAAAGACACAGGAGGATATTATGGCAAATTCAAATTTAAAAGGGACAATCGAAACATTTATTCAGGAAGCCTGCGAAAACATACGCAGCGAAGCCGACGGACGCCCCGTATTAGGCGCGCTGAGCGGCGGCGTGGATTCAGCCGTCTGCGCAATGCTCGCGCACCGCGCCGTAGGAGACAGGCTCACGTGTCTGTTTGTAGATACGGGCTTTATGCGCAAAAACGAGGGCGATAAAGTAACGTCGCTTTTCCGTGATACATATTCGATTAATCTTATCCGGGTTGACGCCGAAAAACGGTTTTTAGAAAAACTCAGGGGCGTAACAGAGCCCGAACGCAAGCGTAAAATTATAGGCGGAGAATTTATCCGTATTTTTGAAGAAGAGGCAAAAAAACTCGGCGGCATAGGCTGTCTTTTGCAGGGGACGATTTACCCCGATATTATTGAAAGCGGGGCGGACGGGCATAAACAGGTAAAATCCCATCATAATGTGGGCGGCATGCCGTTGAATATTGAATTTGAAGCTGTAATTGAGCCGATAAAACTGTTGTATAAAGAAGAAGTCAGGGAATGCGGCAGAAAATTAGGGCTGCCGGAGAGCTTCACGAACCGTCAGCCATTCCCCGGACCCGGTCTCGCGGTGCGCTGTCTGGGCGAACTGACAAAAGCCAGACTTGATTTACTGCGCGAGGCGGACGCTATTTTCTGCGAAGAAATCGAAAAAGCGGGGCTGCAGAAAGATATACAGCAGTATTTTGCAATTTTGCCCGGCATTCAAAGCGTCGGGGTGCGCGGCGGCGAGCGGTGCTACGAAGAATTAGTCGCGCTGCGGGCGATAACCACCAAAGATTTTGTCGGCGCGGACTTCTGCCGGCTGCCATACGAACTGATTGAAACTGTGTCAAAACGCATAACAAGCGAAACGAAAGGGATTAACCGCGTCGTATATGATATAACGGGAAAACCGCCTGCGACAATCGAGTGGGAATAAAGAGTGGGAATAAATCTATAAAAAATTTTTGAAAAAATGTAAAAAACCCCTTGCAATTATTGAAATTATAGTGTATAATATATAAGTCATGGCAATTTGCCGTGACGGTTGCGATGAAGCGGGAGGTTGCGCCAAGCGGATTACAACGCGAAAACGGTAATTTCCGCAGAGTATGACTGCATAAACTCAAAATTTGAAATTTTGAGTTTTGTAATCAGTCGGCAGTTTGTTGATATAATCAACCTGATAGAAAAATCTAAAAAATTGAAAATTTTATGATTTTTCAACAAGTTGATTTTAGGTTGAATAATATTTCAACATTTTTTATACGCGTAAAAGAACCACGCGGGTAAGTTGTCAATTTTCTGCCCCTATAATCTTATTTATCAAATCTATAAATTTATTAAAAACTAAAATGAAACAGGAGGCAAAAATTAAATGGCAAAAGAAAAAATCAGAATCAGGCTTAAATCCTACGACCATACTTTAATCGACCAGGCGGCGGCCAAAATCGTGGATATCGTAAAGGCGCAGGGCTGTGAAATATCCGGTCCGATTCCCCTGCCCACAGACAGGGAAATCGTCACGATTCTCCGGGCCCCTCATGTTGAAAAGGATATCCGCGAACAATTTGAGTACAGAACTCACAAGAGGCTTATCGACATACTTAAACCTACGCCGAAAACAGTGTCTGTGCTTCAGGAACTTGAACTGCCCGCCGGCGTGGAAATAGAAGTTAAAATATAATTAAAATTTGTAGGGCGCAACCCAAATTCGCCGTTGGAGAATTTATCGCGCCGCAGTAAAATCAAAGGAGGAACAAACATGAGCAATATGCCGGTAGAAAAAGGCATAATAGGCAGGAAACTCGGAATGACGCAAATATTTACCTCAAACGGCAACGTCGTTCCCGTAACTGTTATCGAAGCTGGTCCGTGTACTGTGATTCAGAAAAAAACTCCCGAAAATGACAGCTACAGCGCAATTCAACTCGGATTTATGGAGTTTGACGACAAAAAAGCGTCAAAGCCGGTAAAGGGACATTTTAAGAAAGCAACCGTTAAAACCATGAAACATCTTAAAGAATTCAAAGTTAAAGACGCCGACGGTATAAACGTCGGGGATAAAATAGAAGCGGATTCTTTCAAAGAGGGCGAAAAAGTCGACGTTACAGGACTTACAAAAGGACGCGGCTATTCCGGCGCAATAAAACGCTGGGGACAGCACAAGCAGGCGGCTTCGCACGGCGTCGGTCCGATTCACAGGCAGGCGGGCTCAATGGGCGCGAACAGCGACCCGTCGAGAATTATGAAAAATAAGCATATGCCCGGTCAATACGGACACGAACAAGTCACGATATTAAACTTAGACGTGATAAAAGTTGACAAAGAAAAAAATATAATCGCCGTAAAAGGAGCTGTCCCAGGTCCGAAAGGCGCGGTCGTGTTTGTCAGGAACACGGTAAAACCCGTAAAGACTGCGGCTGTAAAAGTGGGGAAATAATTATTTTGAATTTTTGATTTGAAAGGAGAAAAAATAATGCCGAATGTAAAAGTATACGATATGTCCGGCGCAGACGCGGGAACAAAAGATTTGTCCGATAATATATTCGACTCCAAAATAAATAAAAGCCTTTTGCACAGCGTCGTAAGGGCGTATCTGTTAAATCAAAGACTCGGCACTCACTCGACGCTCACAAGAGCCGAAGTGAGGGGCGGAGGCGCAAAACCCTGGAGACAAAAAGGGACCGGCAGGGCGAGACAGGGTTCCAGAAGAAGCCCGCAGTGGATTCACGGCGGAATCGTATTCGGTCCAAAACCGAGAAGCTACAGGGTTTCGATAAATAAAAAGGCGAGAAGGGTTGCGTTGAAAGGCGCGCTTACTTCAAAAGTAAAGAGCGGCGAGTTAATCGTCGTAAACGATATAGCAATAGAGGAATTCAAAACCAAAACTGTGATTAATATGCTTGACGCTCTCGGTTCGGAGAAAAAAGCTCTCATAGTGGTGGATTCGCACAATGAAAAACTGATAAAAAGCGCGAATAACATACCTGGAGTAAAAACCACTATGGCGGATAATTTAAACGTTTACGATGTGTTAAACTGCGATAAATTTATAGTTTCGTCAAAAGCGATAGATAAAATAGAGGAGGTTTACGCGTAACATGAAAACCGTCCACGATATTATAGTAAAACCGGTCGTAACCGAGCGCAGCATGGATATGGCGAGAAATAAAAAATATATTTTCAGGGTTCTGAAGAACGCCTCAAAACCGGAGATAAAAAAAGCTGTTGAAGAAGTTTTTAACGTAAAAGTTCTGGCAGTCAACACAATCAATATGCACGCAAAGAAGAAAAGATTAGGTTTGGGACGTCCCGAAGGCGCGAGACCGGCATGGAAAAAGGCTATAGTCACTTTAACGCCCGAATCCGAAACAATCGCATTCTTCGACGGAATGTTTTAATTGATAATACAAATCACGATTTGTAGGGACGCCATTAAGGGCGTTCGCGAAAGGAGAAAGTTTAAATGCCAACGATTAAATATAAGCCCACGACTGCCGGCAGACGCAATATGACTGTTCCGTCGTATGAAGAAATAACAAAGACCACTCCGGAAAAAAGTCTGATACACATATTGAAGAAAAACGCAGGCAGAAACAACACGGGCAGAATCACAGTCCGTCACAAAGGCGGCGGAAACAAACAGAAATACAGGATGATAGACTTCAAGCGTCAGACTGACGAACCGGCGACTGTTAAAGCGATAGAGTACGATCCGAACAGAACGGCGTATATCGCGCTTTTAGAAAACGGCGGCGGCAAAAAGAGCTATATAATCGCCCCGCAGGGACTAAAAGTCGGGGACGCAGTCGAATCTGGCGCGGGAGCGGATATAAAACCCGGCAACTCGCTGCCGATACAGAATATACCGGTGGGCACGTTTATAAACAATATAGAGTTATACCCGGGAAAAGGCGCGCAGCTTGTGCGTTCCGCGGGAGCCGCAGCCCAGCTTATGGCAAAAGAGAACGGCAACGCTCAGGTAAGACTGCCGTCAGGGGAAGTCAGGCTTGTCAGACTTGACTGCAAAGCGACTATAGGGCAAATAGGCAATCTCGAGCATGAAAACGTAAGGGTCGGAAAAGCGGGCAAGACAAGGCACAGAGGCATACGCCCGACAGTCAGAGGCTCGGTTATGAATCCGGTGGACCATCCGCACGGCGGCGGCGAGGGGAAATCGCCGGTAGGACATCCGGGACCGATGACCCCGTGGGGCAAACCCGCGCTCGGTCTCAAGACCAGAAACAAGAAAGCAAAAACAGATAAATTGATTATAAAACGCAGATACGATAAATAATTAATTGAGGGAGGCGAGTAAAGAGTGAGCAGAAGCGTTAAGAAAGGTCCGTTTGTCGAAGCCAAATTATTCGGCAGAATAGAAGCGATGAATGCGAAAAACGAAAAAAAATTAATCAAGACATGGTCGCGGTCGTCGACAATATTCCCTGAATTCGTCGGACATACGATAGCCGTTTACGACGGCAAAAAACATGTCCCTGTTTATGTGACAGAGGATATGGTCGGTCACAAACTCGGGGAATTTTCTCCGACAAGAATGTTCAGGGGACATTCCGGATCAAAGACTTCCAACACGGCTAAAACGTAGAATTAAATGGATAAAATTCATATTGAAAGGGGAAATAAAAATGGCGTCTAAAACGAAAAACGCGGCGGATACGGAAGATACTATGGAAGCGAGAGCGTATCTGAGATTTGTGCGCATATCGCCGAGAAAAGTTAAAATTGTTTTGGATTTGATCAGAGGCAAAGACGTCGGGAAAGCTATAGGCATATTAAAAACCACGCCGAAGATTGCGTCGGAATATTTATATAAACTGCTAAGGTCGGCTATGGCAAACGCTGAAAACAACAATCATATGGACGTGACGAAGCTCTATGTGAGCGAATGTTTCGTATGTCCCGGTCCGATTATGAAAAGAGCAATGTTTAGAGCGCAGGGAAGGACGAACAGAATAAACAAAAGAAGCTCTCATATCACAATAGCGGTAAAAGAAAAAGCGTAAATTATATTTTTATAAAAAGGAGGAATATATTTTTAATGGGTCAAAAAGTTAATCCGCACGGCTTACGTGTGGGAGTAATAAAAGATTGGGATTCCAGATGGTTCGTAAAAGATTCGGAATTCGGCAAGACGCTTCTTTCAGATTATAATTTGAGAAAATTTCTGAAAAAAACTCTTTTTGACGCGAAAGTTCCGAAAATTGAAATAGAAAGAGACAATCAGAGAGTAAGAGTTATAATACACTGCGCGCTGCCCGGCAAAGTCATCGGCACAGGCGGCAGCGACATAGATAAACTGAAAGAGAATATATGCAAAATATTGGTAAGACCCGCAGGCGAAGTTTCGGTCAACGTCGTCGAAGTCAAGTCCCCCGATCTGAACGCGCAGCTCGTCGCGGAAAACATAGCCGTACAGCTTGAACAGAGAATATCGTTCAGAAGGGCTATGAAGCAGGCGATAGGCCGAACGATGAAACTCGGCGCGAAAGGCATAAAAATCGCCGTTTCGGGACTTTTAGGCGGAGCTGATATCGCAAGGACAGAGCATTATCACGAGGGGACAATCCCGTTGCAGACCATAAGAGCGGATATAGATTACGGGCATTATGCCGCCCTTACAAAAATGGGTTTAATCGGCATAAAAGTCTGGATATACAAAGGCGAGGTTCTGACTGCGGTCAAGAGAGACGCAAAATCCGAAGCTGACAGAAGCAGAGTAAGGGAAAATCTGCCCCCAAGAAAAGACCGTCCGCAGAGAGGCGGATTTGACAGAGACGGCGACGATAAACAGTTTTCCCGTCAGGACAGACCAGAAAGAACGGACAGAGGCGAAAGACGTCCGTACCCGCCGAGAGAAAATCGAGATAATCGCGTGGATAATCAGGACAGGGGCGAGAGAAGACCTTATACGCCGAGAGAGCCGAGAGGAGACGGACAGCAGGGATCATCAAGTCAGCACAGCGGCGGCGAGGGAAGATTCAACAGGGATAACAACAGAGGCGAAAGAAGCGGCGGTTTCAACAGAAACAGGGGGGACAAGGACAGACAGTCCGCTCCGACGGCAACTTTCGGCAACAGAAAACCCGGATTCCAGAGAACTCAGCCCAGACATCCTAAAATTGATGAAGTTCCGCCGGAGGCAACGGAAACGACAGGAACGGCGGCAACTATAAGCGAAGTACAAATACTGAACGAAGTTCAGTTAGGAGGTAATAACGATGTTAATGCCTAAGAGAGTTAAATACCGCAGAGTCCAGAGAGGAAGAATGAGAGGCAGGGCAAGCAGGGGAAACTTTCTCGCATACGGAGAATACGGTCTCGTGGCTATGGAGCCGTGCTGGATTACCAATAATCAGATAGAAGCTGCGCGTATCGCTATGACAAGATATATAAAAAGAGGCGGAAACGTCTGGACTAAAATATTCCCGGATAAACCGGTAACGGAAAAACCGGCTGAAACCCGAATGGGTTCGGGCAAAGGCTCTCCCGAATACTGGGTGGCGGTGGTCAAACCGGGGAGAGTAATGTTTGAGATGGCGGGAATCCCCGAAGCGGATGCAAGGGAAGCTATGCGTCTCGCGGGTCATAAACTGCCTATAAAATGTAAATTTGTAACCAAGAAAATTATAGAAGAAATGCAAAATCCAAAAGCCGACAGCGTCGGCAAGGGCGGGGATAACCCGGCTAAAAAATAAGAGAGGAGATTAAAACTTATATGAAAGCATCTGAAATAAGAGAACTCAGTCATGACGAGCTTGAAAAGAAAGTAAAAGACCTTAAACAGGAACTTTTTAATCTCCGTTTTCAGCACGCTATAAATCAGCTTGATAATCCGATGAGATTAAAGTCTGTAAAAAAAGATATAGCAAGGACTA
>WQYZ01000156.1 GCA_009780985.1 Oscillospiraceae bacterium
ACAACTCTTGACAAATTAATACTGCCTGTATATAATTATATTGAGAATAAAATTTCGCGCAAATTTGTATGAATTTGGGTAAATTTGTATAGATATAAGCAAAAAGATATGCTCGGTTGAATATAGGCATATTTTTTTATAACAGAACGCATTTTTTGTAGAATTAAGATGAAACACAGGGGGTAGTATTAACAATGAAACGTGGCAATAACGAACTTCTCGTGAGCGGGGGTTCGCCAACGAAAGGAGAATGTGAAAGCAGGGATGCTAAGGATGTTTATGTGAAAAAGACTATGGACAATATTGACAAAATGAATGTAGATGAAATAAAAGAAGTTATTTTTTATTATGATTCCGACGCTCAATTACATAGTCGCTGTAATCACTGACATCTTTTAAAATATCTATGTCAGTTTCAGCTTCTAATCTTTTCAATAGTTCGTTAATTAGCATTTCCCGTTCTGTATTGGCAGGGCGGGATTTTTGTGTAGAAGGTGTTGGGTCATTTGTGTTTCCGAGCAAATAATCAATTTGAACTCCCAAATAATTCGCTATAATAGCAAGTCTATCTGCTGATGGCATTCTGCCTCTGCCTAAATCAGAAACTAAACTACTACTTAATGCACATTCTTTTATCATCTGATTTGCAGATTTGCCCATTTTATTTAATTGTATTGTAATCGTCTCTTTAATTTCTTGTGGAGTTTTCATTTTATTTTCCTTTAGCTCTTGACTTTTGGCAATTTCCAATATATAATATAAATAAACGAATTAACATAACGTAACAGCAGTGTTGGCACTGTTACGCCTGCCCTAATTTGTTTACCCATATCTGCTGCAATGCTTGCCGGCGGGGTTTACGTCTCCCCTTAACGCGCATGACGGGTGCGGGAACCGGCAAGCATGAAAGCACCAACACTGCTTTCTTCTATAACAGACGCTTCACTTTAGCTGTTTAAGGTTCAGCCGGTATGTAGCCCTTAAGCATCAGCTTTACAACGGGAACAAGCAAATCAAAAGGTTGGTCAAAATAACCGCCCCCTTTCATCACCCATTTTAAGGGCTACATACATTCTGAAAATAATATCTTTTGTGCAACCTCACCAAAAATGGGGCTGCTTTTTTGTGCATATCTACAAACTTAGGAAATTTCCTAAAAACCTCTTGACTTTTGGAAATTGCCATAGTATAATATATACAGTAAGAAAAACAAATGTAAACTCTTACTAAGATAATATTATAAAACAAAAAATATTAAAAGTCAAGAGGGGACGGTGAAAAAATGACTGATAATGTACAAAAAGAAGTATTTTCCGCGAAATTATTTCCCGAAACTATTAGAAAAATCAGAAGGATTTCGCAAATAACAGGATTGAAAGTTCATGCTGTTGTGAAAAATGCTGTCGATGAGTATGAAAAAAATCCAAACTTGCCAGCGGTAGAGCCGGAGCCGGACAGCGACAAAACGAGCAGCGCGTAGAATGAATTTGTTGAAAAATCGACAAATTTCATTTGTCAGATTTTTCTGTCAAATTCATTAATAACAGCACATTTGCTGAACTTTTTGAAAAATCTGAAAAATATTCTATTTTTCTCGATTTTTCTAACAAGTTCAGCTGCGTAAGGCATAACCTGTATATTAGAGGTGATAAAATTGTGAAAACTACAAACATATTAACAAATCAAGATAAAACCTTATCTGATTATATGCAGGGAGCCACTCGCGTCAAAATCATCGACGGGTACAGAGGCAACACGGAAGCGGAAAAAGAGTACATAAGCGACAGTTTAGGAGCGAAAGAGCGAGAGCTTTGGATTGAGATAGGCTGTCCTGACACTATATACGATTATACACCCTCGAGTACCTTTAAACGCAACAGGTAAGTTCTGGAAACAGCATTGTATAATATTATATGCCGCCGCAGTCACAGCACAGTCTTACATACCGAGCAGATATAAGAAAAAACTATGGGCAAAAAAATCCGCCATATTGGCGGAGAAAGGGAACTGATATGCCGGAGAAAACAGGGACGCAGGGCGCGTTAGTCCGGCAGGCTGGCGGATACAAAACCCTGAAAAAATATATCGACGCGGTCAACGTTATACGGGTGTTATGCGGCAAAAAACCATTTCCATATGCCTACGACTACGAAACGCTTCTGCATGAAACAAGCAAGAAAGCAACCAAAACCGTATGAAAACGCCGTTCCAATATTGCAAGTATCGAAACGGCAGGAAAAGTATAAATGAAAATACTATAGTCCTATTATACAACGTCCGTGCGGCGTTGTCAAGAGATTTATCAAAAAATTTTTGGAGGTACATAATGAGCGAAAATAAAACCAACATCAATAACATATACACAAAACTGCAGACGGCAAAAAAACTGCTGTCGGAGAAGAATATAAAAAAGTCCGGCAAAAACAGTTATTCAGGATTTGAATATTTTGAGTTAAGCGACTTTTTGCCAAGCATTATTGAGATATTTGCAGACATCGGCTTGTTTTCAAAAATCACGTTCACGGACGAAATGGCTACGCTGAAAATAGTGAACGCGGAAAATCCCGCAGAAGTTGAGGAATACACTTCACCAATGAGAACGCTGGAGCTAAAAGGCGCGAATCTTATTCAGGCGCTCGGCGGCATACAGACGTACCAGAGACGGTACCTATACATGGCGGCGCTTGATATAACTGAATCTGATATGTTTGACGCGAACTCAGGCAAAAAAGAACCGGAAATAAAGCCGGAAAGTAAAACAGCAAAAGAATATATGCAGGAATCCCGCGAGCGTGACAAACAAAGACGCATAGACATGGGAACAGATTGGGAAAGCCCTATATCGGCGGCACAGGCGCGGGTGTTAATCAGCGACACAAAGGAAGCCGAAGTCCTGAAAATCGCGGCAGAGTTCGGGTATGATAAAATGTTTTCTATAAAGAAAAAAGATTATGATACTATTCTGAAAAAAATTACAGACGCAAAATTAAATAAAAACGCTCAACCAGCGTAGAAAAGGAGCAGCAGTATATGATAAAATTAGATTACAGCGAACAGGAACAGGTATTAGTCCCACAGGGTGACTATGAGTTTATTATCAAGTCGGCGGACGTCGCCGAAACCAAAAGCGGCACAGAAAGCATATTGGCAGTATGCGTTATACGCAACGACGTTGAACAAGAGGCTAAAAATCGCACGGTATTTCACAGGATATACCGTAAAAAGGAACCGACGCCTCTCGACATGGAGTTCGACGGGTTCAACGCGAAGCAGATTACGGAGTTATGCAAGGCTGTCGGGTTGCCGAACGGCGGGGATTACGAGTCATTGCAGGAAATATTGTTTATCATCACGGGCGGGTGTTTCCGCGCGGAGTTATACCACGATGAGTTCAACGGCAAGACAAGCGAAAAAATCAAGTTCCCGAAACCGTCGAATTATCCCGTAAATAATCATGTTTGGAAAAAAGTGGTTATAAAGTCTAACGGGATTGACGTGAAGGGCGACGAATCGTTTGCTTCGGCTGGTTCGGCGAACCTGCTGAAACAGAACGGCATGGAAGAAATAACGGATGATGTAATTCCGTTTTAGAAGGATTCAGATATGTTAAAAACAAATTTAGATGAGGTCAGACGGACGCTTGAAATTTTCAAACCTGATAACGGGCTTATTGAGATACGATCGTTTAAACGTAAATACCCGACAAGCGGTTATTTCAAAGATGATTATACAAAACTGTTAAACGGTCTCATGCGTCTCGATTATACTCAATGCTATTTTATCCTTAACTCCATAAAATTAAACTGTTACAGCCGCGAACAGCATGACGAATACATATCGGGAGCCGAATCCACTACCGATAATGACATAGAGTACAGAGAGTGGCTCCTGATAGACGCAGACCCGAAACGCGAAAGCGGCATAAGCAGCACAGACGCGGAAAAGGAAGCCGCAAAAAAGACTATATTCGGCGTATGCAAATATCTGACTGAAAACGGTTTCCCCAAACCTGTATACGCCGATTCCGGCAACGGTTATCATCTGCTTTACAGAATAAATATGCCGAATGATGAAACGTCGAAAAAACTATTGCAAAAATTTTTACACACATTGAGCGTAAAATTCAGCGACGGATATGTAAAAATCGACGAAAGCGTGTTCAACGCCGCTCGGATCACGAAGCTGTACGGCACCGTTGCCCGCAAAGGCGCGGATTTGCCGGAACGCCCCCACAGACTGAGCCGGATACTGGCTGTTCCCGATGAAATCCAGACTACAGACGCGGCAATGATAGGGAAAATATACGAAGTTCCCGCAACAAATAAAAAAGAAAATTCCCATTCTGAAAAAAAATATAATAAAAACAAATTTAATATTGACGAATTTCTAAGCAAATATTTAAATGTCGTTAAAACTAAGCAAAACGGCGAATGGATAAATTATATTCTTGACGAATGTCCTTTTAATCCATCGCATAAATCTCCCGATAGCATGGTATCAGTTCATCGGGACGGCGCAATCGTGTTCAAGTGTCTGCATGATTCCTGTTCGGATAAAAAGTGGGAAGACGTAAGAGAAATATTTGAACCAAGACAAACTAAAAAGGATACTTTCGATAAATCGACTCATGCAGACGATTATTCGATACATATAAACGGGACTGCTCCTGATAAACCAGCTTATGCGGATTATATTCGCAACGCCGACGGAAAAATAATAAAATCGTTTGACAATTTCAAAATAATGCTGGATTCGTGCGGTATAAAAATTAAGAATAACAGCGTTAAGGGCATAGAATTTTCAGGGAATTTGCCTGAAATGTCAGAAGAAAATATTGACAATATCATCGGAACTTATCTGTACAGCGTATCAATGGAAACCGGAATAAAATTTACGCTGAACGAAATTGGAAATTATATAATAATGGCAGCAGACCAAAATTATTATAATCCAATCAAAGACTGGTTGAATACTCTTGATACGACAAAACACGGAACTGTACGAAAATATTTTGATTGTCTCATATTCGACGAAAACGAAAAAGAAAATATCGGTTGGTATTATATGCTTTTTCAAAAATGGCTGATACAGTGCGTCGCTTTGCAGTTTAATACGCTGCAAAATCCTATAAAGCCGGAGGGCGCATTAGGTTTGCAAAGCTGGAGTGAGGGAATCGGCAAAACTACCTTTTTCGAAAAATTGGTTTTTGACCCAAAATTATTCAAAGACAGCCTCAGCCTTGACCCCGCCAAAACCGACAGCATAAGAATTATCACAAGTTATTGGATAGGCGAACTCGGCGAAGTTGAAACGACGCTCAAACGGGATTTTCCCCGGCTGAAAGGGCATATTACAGAAATGTCAGACGTTTACCGCGTTCCGTATGCGCGTAATCCTATAGCCAAGCCCCGCCGCACTTCGTATTGTTTTACCTGCAACCCCAACGAGTTTCTGCCGGACGGCGAAAACCGGCGTTTCTGGACTATCCCGGTTAGTAAAATAAGCCGGGCTCTTAACGAAATTAGCATAACCGATTTATGGGGCGAAATATACGCTTATTATCTTGAAAATCCGTTATCATACAAACTTACGCCGGAAGAAATACAGTTTCTGGCAGAAAATAACCGCGACAAATTTTCAAAAAAGTCAAATGAAGAAATAGTTTTACGGGATAAATTGAACTTTGAACGTGATGGGCAATATTGGTCATATATGACTGCAACTGAAATAAGTATGAAACTTTTCGGAAATATAGGAGTCGCCCGTAATATCGGGTATGTCATGGCGCAAAAAATAGGTTATATAAAAGGCGAACCAACGGAAGAATTTAAAAAAGTTTTCAAAATATACGACGGGGTCAAAAAATATTATGTTCCTTTACAAGCAGCAGAAATACATCTTAACTATTAAAAAATTTACAAAAAATTTCAATTTTCAGTGGAGTAGTGGAGTGAACAGTGGAGTTAAATTACTCCACTCCACTACAAATTTATCAGACAAAATGCGGGGAAAGTGGGCTTTCAGTGGAGTAGTGGAGTGAAAGTCTCACGCGCGTACGCGCGCATGCGTAATACTTGTAATCCACTCCACTACTCCACTGAATTAATAGTTATATACCATTTTATCATAAGTTTTTGTAGTGGAGTGACTATATATTTAACTCCACTACTCCACTGAATTACTCCACTTATTGCGGATACTTCCGATAAATCCGAAAATTTTCAATTTTCTGGATTTATCAGGAAGTTCCGCTAATGAAAATATAAAAAAATAAGGAGAAAGCGAATATGTTATGTACATTTGGAGACGAATTTAATCACAGAATTTACGACGAATTAGACGGAGGATGTCCATGTTATTATTGCAATTATGCGGACAGCGACAAATTTAACTTAAACGATATTAATATAACTACAGAAAACAGCTATATAACAAAAATTGCAGCACATGAATCTGAGGGCGGTTGCCACAGCTGCCGTAATCATGGCGGCGGATATGATTTATTTGAATGGAATGGTGAGTTATGGTTTTAAACGAGATAGAATTTGAGGAACCCGAGTTCACTTGCGAGGACTGTGGAAATGAGCTGATACTTGCGGAAAATTCGATAAATTCAAAGAATTTATCTGAATTTTCCAGCAAGTTCAGCATGCTGGCTTACCGATATGTAGCGTCTAACAACTCTATACAGGCTCGATGCGCTGCTGAACATGCCGAAAAATCTGAAAAATTAAAAATTTTTCAGATTTTTCGAGCATATTCAGCCTTTGCGGTAAATGGTTTGGCAATATCAAACATGATAGCCGGACGCAAAAACAAATCCGCCGCGAAAAAATCGACGAATGGTTGAAAGGACGGAAAATTTAATGGAACAAATAAAAATAGCGATGAACGGCAAAACGTACATATCGGACAATCTCGGCGTAAGCGAACATGACGACCAGGTGACTTTATTCCGGTGGGCGTATTACAGTACCGGCAAATACCCTGAACTGAAATTGCTTGCGGCAATACCCAACGGCGGTAAGCGCGACGGTCGAACGGGTGCAATACTAAAAGCCGAGGGCGTGAAACCCGGCATACCGGATATAATTCTTCCGGTTGCGCGGGGCGGTTATCACGGGCTGTTTATTGAATTAAAGCGCGCCGACTTACGCCCGTCAAAAGAAAAAATTATGTCTGATTATCGCAAAGGCGGATTAAGTATATATCAAAGCGAATGGCTGAACGCGCTTAGAACACAGGGGTATCAAGCCGGACCTGCTTATGGATTTGAGGATGCAAAAAATATTATTCTGGATTATTTGAAAGGCAAAAAATATGAAAAGATTTAAGAATCGTTTTCCTGACCTATGGCACTGGCTTGTATTGTGGAGTTCGTGCTTCATCGCGATAGTCGGCGGCAACCTGCTGCTCGATGTGCTGAGGGGGTGGGGATTGTGAACATAACAACAAAATATGAAATAGGTCAAAAAATATGGGCAATAGGCGTGTATAAGAAGCCATACAGAGTGTGCAGAGGTGCGGGTCTCATTTGCCGAATCGCAGATACAGAGTTTTGCCGCCGGTAAAAATACACGCAATTACAATTACAAATGCCGCAACTCCTAAGGAACTTTCAGATAAATCTGACTTTTTCTTTGGAAAAGTCGATTTATCGAAAGTATCCTTGTATATATATTATCAAAACAACAAACAGGAATGCGTAATTGAAAACAAAATAGATTGTGAGGGCGGCGAATGGTTCACTATGCCGGAAGCTGCTCAAAGTGAATGTAACAGAAGAAACGCCGAAGTAAGGAGAATACATAATGAGCAAAAAAACATTTAAAACAGTCGCAGCGTTGCTAATCCTGCTTGCGGCAACCGCTTCGGCATGGGTTATGCTGTATGGGTTATGTACAGCGTCACCAGTAAGCGAGAGCGTGCAATCCATATCAGATACCGACAAAGTATAGAATCGCTTACAAGCGCAAAATTAGAGCCTCTAAACGCAATTACAAAAACAGAGCCCTGCGGAACTTCGCGCAAAGGGACAATTCCTGCGCAAGCGCGGAATTGTCCAGAGCCGCAAGCAGAAGTTCCGGTTTTGTCCGAGGACGAATACCGCATGTTGAGCATAGTCGCAGTGAACGCAGATTTCACATCGGACGCTTCGATTTTATGCGTCATGCGGACGATATACAACCGTGTACACGACGACAGATTCCCCGACACGATTGAGGGGGTTCTAAAAGCACCTAAACAATTTGAAAATTGTGATAAAGTTTGTACATACGCAAAAAGCAGTTATGATTATGAGAAGATTAAACTACTTATAGAAAAAGTTTTTATTGATAATTACGACCCCTTTGACGGCGCAAATGTGCTGTTCTATGCAAGCGATAAAGTGGCGGCGTATAAGGTGTGTAAGGGTTTGATTTTAGTGAAACATGAGGGCAAAAGTAATTTTTACGAACAGGAGTGAGGAAAAAATGAAAACCGAATATAAAAGCAGAGTATATACCGAGCGTCCAGCTTACGCCGATTATGATTCGCCGCAGAAATTTGAAGCTGTGAAAAGCATAATAGCGAAAAGACTGCGTCAATACCCGAACGCTATTTGTTCGTATTCAGGCGGAAGCGACAGCGATATAATGCTCCATCTGATTGAAACGGTTCGGAAAACATTTAATTTACCGCCTGTATCGTATTGCTTTTTTAACACGGGATTAGAAATGGAAGCTACAAAACGTCATATTTCAGACGCTGAAAAAAAATATGGAGTGTACATAGATATATACCGCCCGAAAAAAAACATAGTGCAAGCCGTAAGAGAGTACGGGCAGCCGTTTGTTTCCAAAATCATGTCCGCCGGATTAGAGGGCGTTCAGAAGAAAAACATACCGTTGTCAATAGCGCAGGAATACAGAGACGCGGAGGATAAAACAGCAAAACGCGCCGAGTTTCGCGAAAGATACCCGAAATGCGAGGCGACAATTAACTTTTTGTGCGGGTGCAACAGCAAGGGCGAACCGAGACCCGACATTCAGCTTGTCATAAACAGTTCAAAATACATGCTTGATTTCATCATGGAAAATCCGATACCGTTCAAAGTCAGCAACAAATGTTGCGATTGCTGTAAAAAACAAGTGGCGCATAACGCGCAGAAGCCGTATGACATGATAATAACAGGCGAACGCAGGGACGAAGGAGGCATGCGGTCAGTTCCGAGAAAAGACAATACGTCAATGTGCTTTACAGAAACAAGCGACGGAAAATTCCGGCTTCGACCATTATATTATGTTTCTGACGCAGATAAACAATGGTATAAAAACTATTATGGGTTAAAATACTCTGACGCGTATGAGGTATACGGCTTAAAACGTACAGGTTGTTGCGGCTGCTCTATTTCTTCAAGTGCGGTTGCAGATTTAGAATTGATACGGGAATACGAACTAAATCTCGTGAAAGCCGCATGGAATGTGTTCGGAGATAGCTATCGATACCGTCAAAAGTACAATGAATATAAAGCGAGAAGACGTGAGTTGGACGGACAAGTGAATTTATTTGATAATTATGTTGATTGAGCCGTTATAATTTCAACGAAATTGCGGCGGAAAGGAATATATGGCAATACATTGTGTTGACTGTGTTCACGAACATTTTCCGTATTGTACAACGCCGAATCTCATCTTTGGGAATTGTTTGGACGGCGATTTAGAGTGCGGTTGGTTACATGGCGAAGAATGTATCAGAGAAAGCCCAATTTGTGATATAGATGACAGAAAGCTTGAGCCGGGAGAAATATTTGACGGAAGAGAGTGCGAACATTACAAACAGAAACCGGGTAAAACATGGCTTGAAAGCGGAAAAGTAAAAAAATTGTGCCATTGATTGGACAGAAAGCGAGGGAGAAGCGAATGAAACAGAAACTTGACGAACGATATTTGTTCCGCGCAAAGCGGACTGACAACGGAAAAATAGTAACCGGTCATTGTTTTAAAATGTATATTTCCAATAAAGGTTGGGTTTATGGTATTCAGGTACGTGAAAATCCTAATTATATGACGAATTATGAAGTTGACCCCGACACGGTGGAGCCGGTCTCGGTGAAAGTAGAAAGCAGCGGACAAGTCAACAAGAAAAAATGTCCTAACTGCGGAATCATAGTTAATCCGGGGGAAAATTATTGTTATGATTGCGGGCAAAGATTATCATGGAGCGAAGTGAAAGGCGGCGAAAGTGATGAATGAAGAAGAGCGCGATGATTGTAATAATAAGCGGCTTGAAGCATGCGCTTATATTATTGAGCCATCTATTGCTGCTGATTTAGAAAAAGAAACGCAACTACCAGCGGGAGCGGATTTGCTTTTAAAACACGATTACAGGGATATAAAAGTTACAGAAAGCATGACAATTACTATTGACCTTGAGGAAATCAAGAAAGAATTTAGAAACAGACTTAACCCGTTTCAACAAAATTTTTTGCAGAATGGTGGTTAACATAGCATGTAAAAAGGCGGAAGCCGTTCCCCCGAACTTCCGCACAATCCTAAATCGAACTGTCTGTTACTGTGTATATTATAACATAGTTTTTAGTCATTTGTCAAGGGGGATGTGCGCGTTTATGGGGAAATATAACGGCGAATATAAAATAAGTAATCATGCGTATATGGAGTTATATCATTTCTGTATGAGATACGATGAGTTCA
>WQYZ01000157.1 GCA_009780985.1 Oscillospiraceae bacterium
AAATAAATCTGAAAGGCATAACACAGCATCCCAATCCAGCACCCTATAACGCTTCTCTGGTCAACCGGAAGGTCTCGGAAATTTGCCCACATTTGCCCTGCGATATTTGCCAGAAATACCTTTTTCGCCATACCCGCCAGAAATGTTCTGACGCCGGATGCAAATAACGCGACCGATTCTTTGCGTTCTCTCAGCTGCTCGTCTACATCGCGGTAACGTATGATAGGTCCTGCGATCAACGACGGAAACATTGTGACATATGTACCGAATGTGATGACATTCTTCTGAATTTTGGCGTCTCTTTTGTAAACATCAATAACATAAGAGAGCGCATGGAAAGTATAAAACGATATACCGAGGGGAAGACTGAGCCCCAAAAGCGGCAAACCGCCCAAACCCGGAATATGATGCAAATTTGTAACAATAAAATCGTAATATTTAAAAAAACCCAAGGTAGCAAGGTTAATACAAATGCTTAAAATTAAAAAAGTTTTTGATTTACCTTGATCTGTATCTCTGTATTTGTCTACAAAATACACGCATACGTAATCAACCGTGATTGTGAACATCATAAGAAAGACGTACACCGGCTCGCCCCAGCCGTAAAATATAAGACTCATCACTAACAGAACTAAATTCCGCCATTTTCTATGACGGTGCGGAATTAAGTAATATAACAGCAAGGTAATCGGAAGATACAGGAACAAGAATTCCAAACTTGAAAACACCATATGTGCGTACCTCAAAATAATTATTATTTTAGTTTATTATATCACTTATATATTATTTTTGTCAACTGTTATATAGAAATCAAATAAATTTTACAATAATATTATAAAAATTTTATTTTTTTTATAATATCATAACTCTATTAAAATTAATCGGAGGTAAGTAAAAATAATATGATAATAGACTTTCACACGCACATTTTCCCTGATAAAATAGCCGAAAGAACGATTGCATCGCTGTTTGAGGAAGCAAAGGGAATATATATTCCCGTGAGCGACGGCACAGTTTCGGGGCTGTTAAAAAATATGAACGAATGGAATATAGATATATCTATCGTGCAGCCGATTGTGACAAAACAGTCACAGACAAAAAATATAAACGAGTGGGCGGCGGAAATATCCCGCGATTATACCGGAAAAATTATATCGTTCGGAGGCATATTCCCGCACACGGACGATTATAAAAGGGATATTGATTTTGTTGTAAGTTTAGGCCTTAAAGGCTTGAAATTTCACGCCGAATATCAGGATTTTATTATCGACGGCGAGAAAATGCTGAAAATCTACGATTACGCTCTGAGTAAAAATCTGATTATATTGCACCATGCAGGATTCGACCCCGCATATCCCGAACCGTTCAAAAGCAATCCGGAACGGTTTGCGCATATAATCAAAAAAATGCGCGGGGGCATTATAATCGCCGCGCATCTTGGCGGTCACGCGCAGTGGGACGACGTGGAAAAATATCTTTGCGGGACTGATATATATCTTGACACATCAATGGGATTTGAATATTTTTCAAAAGAGCAATTTTTAAGAATAGTGAAAAACCACGGCTCAGACAAAATATTATTCGGTTCGGACGCTCCGTGGAGCAATGCGAAAACCGAAATAGAACATCTGAAAACCCTGTCGCCGTCGGAAATTTCGGAAGCGGGATTAAATGCGATTTTATCGGGAAACGCGAAAAGAATATTGCAAATTTGAAAACTTTTTCAATTTTATCTGTCGTTATAGCGCATCGAAAAAGTGACATTATCACTCATTTTCCATAGCCTCCAGTTCGGCAAAAGTTTTTTTTACTGTTTCGCCTCTTTCGGCTTGCGCTATGGATTCCATAAGGATTTTCATGTTATACGGATTAAAATATTCGTTATATTTTTCTTCATCGGATTTTGCTTTAATTGAAAACGGAATAGCTTTTTCCCGTAACGCCTGACGGAAAAAAACATTAATCGCGCCGGATATACTAAAACCCAATTCGTCAAATAGTTTTTCGACTTCGTTTTTTATATCCTCATCAATTCTTATTGTAATAGTCGCCATAATTATCACCTTTCTTTTTGTTTATACTAACATTATATATCATTATCATGTGTTTTGTCAAGACATTTGGAGAAAAATAATATAATAATTTCAATTCAATAAAAATATTTTGAAAATATATGAAAGATTTTAAGAATTGTAATCGTATGTATATATAACTGAACGAGTTCAGTAGTGACGCGTCAAAAAAATAAAACAGAAAAGAGGCGGATTTATATAGATTCTATAAATGTGAAAGAACTGTGTATGGAAAATAATATATTAGAAGTCAACCATAATTTTTATGACAATTATAATTCGCAGATAAGAGCTATTGTAACAAGAATTTTGAATAACACAGGTCAGTCGCAGGATATTGACGACTGTGTGAACACGGTATTTTTGGGACTGATGGAAAGATTGCAACAGTATAATGAAACTCGCGGAAGTCTGGCGGCGTTTGTAGCAATAGTCGCGCGTTCTGTCGCGTTGGATTACTGCAAAGGCAACAAAAATAAAATCGGCGAATTAATCGGCGACGATAATATTGATTTTCTGAGCGAACCGTTGGAATTTGAAAGTGAAGTCGAATTTAACACGCTTATAGAGAATATTCATAAAAAGTTAAACGAAAAAGAGAATATGCTATTTACAATGAGATTCATACTTTTTTATACGCCGGAAGAAATCGCAAAAACGTTGCACATCACGAGAAACGCGGTAGATATACGGGTAAACAGATTAAAACACAAAATAAAAAACTTTCTGATAAAAGGAGGAATAACGATATGAACAAAAAATATTATATGGAGGCGCTGAGCGACGAAACACTTGCAAAGATGATTGACAAAACATTAAAATATGAAAAAGCGTCAAAAAACAGAAACATACGGGTAAGTCTGTTAAAAATAATTCCGGTAGCCGCGGCGGTTGTGCTTGTGATTGGAGGTATAAATATACTTCCCAGTTTCATAAAAAATACGGGCGGTCCGGCTGGCAATGGTGGAGATGACGTAAATTCAGCCGCAAGTATGCCCTCAGATACGTCGGATTATATAAATATCATAACTTATACAAATGAAACTACTTTAGAAAATGTCGAGAATGACGATACTGTCACAACACAAATCGGGAATTTATATATAACTACACCGAAAGGACAAGAACCGATACAAAACGAAGATGGGACAATAACTCTGCCGGGCGGCGGCACATATGCTTTTAAAGGCAAAGTTAGGATAACTATGCCGAGTGGAAGTTCGTATGACTTTACCGATGGTAATTATACCATAGTAAACGGCATAGTTGTCAATAGCGACGGCAACATAAATATGTCGCTCCCTGCTAATATTGGCAAAGAAATAACTTATGAATCGGATTTGAATGGGGAGCAATTTACTGTTGTTTTTGAAAAAAATGGCGATGTAATTTGGAATGGCAAAAACATAAATGATGTTTATAAGGAAGTTCAAGATAAATTTAGATAAACTTATTGATACAGTCCAAATGGGCGAACTGACTGTCACAACTCCAAAAGGACAAGAACCGGTCGATAATGGCGACAACACAGCAACTTTGCCGAGCGGCGGCACTGTTGTAACACCGGACGGCACAAAGGTCATATTACCCGGCGGCACAATTCTCGACAGCGAAGGGAATATTGTAAAATAAACATAAATCCTATAAGGCAAGGCGAATATAAAAAGCCTTGTCCTTATTTTTATTCGCGGGTAATGAAATGTGCTAATTTCAAAAAATAAAAATATTTTCAAAATTTATGTCACTGTGTCAATATTTAAATCGTATATATTTACAGACATGTCAAAAACATAAAAATAAAAGAAAGGGCGGATTTATATAGATTTTATAAACGTAGATGAACCGGATACGAAAAATAAAAATAATATATGTGAAATAAACGACGGCTTTTATGAAAAATATAATCCGCAGATATGTGCGATTGTCACAAGAATCTTAAACTACGCGAACCAGTCCCGCGATATTGACGACTGCGTGAATAACGTATATTTGCAACTTATGGAAAAATTGTCGCAATACAACGAAATGCGCGGAAGCATGGGAGCGTTTGTGGCGATAGTCGCGCGTTCTACAGCATTGGACTATTGCAGAGGAAATATGCGTAAATCCGGCGAATTAATCGGCGACGAAAACATTGATTTCCTGAGCGAACCTATAGAATTTGAAGATAATATCGAATTCCAAATGCTTGTTGAGAATATATCGGAAAAGTTAAACGAACAGGAAATCGTTTTATTTACAATGCGGTATATATACTATTATACTCCGGAAGAAATTGCAAAAACATTAAAAATCAAGCGGAATTCTGTTAATAAACGCGTAAGCAGATTAAAAAGCAAAATAAAAAAACTTTTGCTCAAAGGAGGAATAACATTATGAAAAAAGAATATTTTACAGACAATTTAAGCGTTGAAACACTTGCCAAACTTACCGATAAAATGTTGAATTTTGAAAAAAATGCAAAAAACAGGAGCTTAAAAACAAATCTGTTGAAGATAATACCGGCAATCGCGGCGATTGTGCTTGTTATTGGGGGTATAAACTTGTTGCCTGCGTTCTTAAACAATACGGAAGTTGTGCCCGGGAATGAGGATAATGAGCCGACGACGGAAGTTCTTAATCTTATGTCCGGCGAATCAATTGGTCCCTGTAGCGCGATTAAAATTTTCATCACCGACCCAGTGGATAAAAAAGATATAAAAAGCGTTTATGTGAAAAATCAATCAGACAAATACACTGTTATCCATAATTTGGGATATGACATTTTTTACGTCGAGGGAGCGGAGCTTGCCCCGATAAATCCAGAAAATCTATCAAGTTTTTTCACAAATGTAGATTATCTGTTGGGTACGACAAGAGTTGCGGCTAAGGATGTAAACGGTGGCAACAAATGGCTTTCAGATTTCTCTCAATTCGGATTTAATGACGATTCTGCGTATTTTGTTGTCACAAAAACAGACGACACATATTATAAAATAATAATCAGCGACAAAATTCCGACTACAGGCGGATATTACTTGATGTACGAGGATGCGAACGGACTACGACCGACGATATATATTACAACCGCAAAGATGGAATTAAATGTATTAAATACAAGATATTCTCTGCTTCAGCCGCTGATATGTCAGCCTATACCTATAAACGAACTTTATAAAATAAATAATTTCGAATACTGCAAAGGCGCGGATAAATTTGTGGAGATATATAACGCTCCAATTCCTGAAGGTTCGGAAGTACTTGTAAACCGTCAGATGAAATACCCTGCGCCTTATACAGTGTCGGACAATTATAATTCTCTTTTGAGCACTTTCACCAATTTTGTGGGAATTCGGGTAGTTTATTCTTTTCCGTTAAACGAAGATATAAGCGAAGACATATTGACGCAATACGGTTTTGACCAATATACAACTAAGATAACATTTGACTATAATGGTGAAAATTATAATTTCATTTTCTCAAAACCAGACGATGCGGGAAACTATTATGTTATATCTATGGAGTTCGGCACGATAGTGGAAGTGAAACCGAATACAGTGCCGTTTTTGACATGGGATTTATTCAAATTTGTAGATAAACCGATATTTAGTCAGAATATAAACGACGTCACAGGAATAACAGTAAAAGTGCCGGGGAAACCGGACGTAGTATTTACAATCAACGGAACGGAGCAGGATATGATCGTCTATGCAAATGGGACTGCGCTTGATTGTCCCAATCCGGTCAAAAACGTTGAAATTTCGGACGATAAAGCATGGAATTTTAGACAGTATTACAAATCTATATTGTCAATTGATTTGTGGGATTATGAGACGGATGTTTCAAAAGATGAAAACCCTATGCTTGAAATAATTGTAAATATGAAAAACGGGGATATAATGGATTATAAATTCTATATAATACCCATAAATACAATGCGGTGTTTTTTTACTTTGAACGGCGACGGCAACTTTTATGTATTAAAAGATAAAATCACGAAACTGATAGCTGATACAGACTTAGTAATGCAAAATATCCCTACTTAACACGGACACGCCTTAATAATTTTGCCAGTATAGCTGTTTTGCATAAATTATCATAAATTATATATGAAAATTTGTATCAGCGACAACATTGACAAATTTGTTTATGAAGTGATATAATATTTCATATATAATTTTTTTTGATAGAAAAGAGGAAAAAGAATAAAACATGGCAAAATCAAATTTAGATGAATTAGAACAAAAAGATGAAAACACTGTATCGGATGAAAACACAGCGCAACCTCAAAAAAAAGGCAAAGTACATTATAAGTGGATAGCTCTTTCAAACACTACAGTCGGCGTTTTAATGGCTTCTATCAACGGCAATATTATTTTAATTTCACTCCCCGCTATTTTCAGAGGCATGAACGTCAATCCGCTTTCTACCGACGGATCGACATATATGCTCTGGATGCTTATGGGATATACCGTAATAACCGCGACTCTGCTCGTCTCGTTGGGCAAACTGTCCGATATGTTCGGGAGAGTGCGTCTGTACAATCTCGGCTTTGCGATTTTCACAATATCGTCAATATTGCTTTATTTTACGCCTTCTGCCGGAGGCAACGGACTGACAGTTATGATTATTTTCCGTATGATACAGGGAGTCGGCGCGGGGTTCTTGTTCGCAAACAGCACGGCGATTATAACCGACGCTTTCGCCTCCAATGAACGCGGTATGGCTATGGGTCTAAATCAGATTTCAAGCATAGGCGGCTCTCTGCTCGGTCTGATTCTGGGAGGGGTTCTCTCCGCTATCAACTGGAGATTAATCTTCCTTGTAAGCGTGCCGATAGGTATATTCGGAACAGTCTGGGCTTATTTAATGCTCAAAGAACAGTCTAAGCCTGACAAAACTCAGAAAATAGACTGGCCCGGGAACATCGCGTTCGCCGCAGGTCTGACTATGCTCCTGCTCGCGCTTACGAACGGCATTATGCCGTACGGCTCCTCTAAAATGGGCTGGGGCAATCCGCTCGTTATTCTGGGCATTATTTTCGGGATTTTATTCCTGATTGCCTTTGTGTTTATAGAAATGAAAGTCAAAACCCCGATGTTTCATCTGGATTTATTCAGGATACGCGCTTTTGCCTTCGGGAATATAAGTTTGTTTCTTTCTTCCGTCGCCAGAGGTGGGCTGCAGTTTATGCTTATAATCTGGCTTCAGGGCATCTGGCTCCCGTTGCACGGTTACAGTTTTGACTCTACGCCGTTATGGTCTGGGATTTACATGCTGCCGATGATGGGCGGATTCTTTATTATGGGACCGTTGTGCGGAAGACTTTCCGACCGTTACGGCGCGCGTTTCTTCGCCACCGGGGGCATGGTTATATCAGTCGTGGGATTTATACTCTTAAATTTTTTGCCGTCAAATTTCGGATACCCAATCTTTTTTGTTATTCTTCTTATGCTCGGTATCGGTATGGGTATGTTCGCGGCTCCCAATACAAGCGCGGTAATGAATTCCGTCCCTCCAGTCCAGCGCGGAGTTTCTTCCGGTATGCGCTCCACAGTCCAGAATACCGGTATGGCGTTGAGCATGGCGTTATATTTCACTATTCTTATCATCGGGCTTTCGCACAGTCTGCCGCCCGCGCTGAACAGCAGCCTTACAAACGCGGGCGTTCCGGCGGAGGTTTCACAGCAGATTTCCGAAATGCCTCCCACAGCCGCGCTGTTTGCGGCGTTCCTGGGATATGACCCTATGTCGTCTTTATTGGGCGAAAAAGTCATGTCAAGTCTGCCTGCCGCGACACAGCAGACATTGTCAAGCACTTCTTTCTTCCCGCAGACTATTGCCCCCGCCGTGATGTCAAGTCTGCATATCGCATTTTATATTTCCGCGCTGCTTTCGGCTATAGCTGCAATAGCTTCAGCATTGCGCGGCAAAAAGTATGTGCACGGGGATGAAGAGAAGAAAAAAGCAAAAGATAATGATGCTGAAAATATATAAAAAACAAAAATATACATAAAATAAAAAATTTTCGCGTTTGCGAAAATTTTTTATTTTACCCCTTGACAAGCATGCTATTATGTGTTACAATATACTGGTAATAAGTTATACTTCATATAAGTCATACGGAATATCAAAAATAAAAGATAACACAGAAAGAAAGAAGGGGTTGAACTGGAAAACCTTACAGAAATGCTTAAAGGAGTGCTTGAGGGCTGCGTCCTCGAAATCATCAACCACAAAAAAATTTACGGCTACGAAATTACAAAACGACTGAACGCTCTCGGATTTTCGGACATTGTTGATGGGACGGTCTACACTATATTAGTGCGGCTTGAAAAAAACAAGCTCGTAGATATAGAAAAACAGCCTTCAGATATGGGACCGCCGCGGAAATTTTTTACGCTTAATGATTCCGGGCGCGAAGAACTGCGGCGGTTCTGGGAAAAGTGGGAATTTGTCGCGTCAAAAATTAGTGAATTAAAGGAGATTAATCCAAATGTCTGATTTTTTTAATGATTATTTCAACATCAAAAAAATAATGGAAGAAAAACGCGAGTATAAGAAACAGGTTGCAAGAATAAAAGCTCTGCCTGAAGAATATCAGTATGTATTTGATAAAATCCAAGGATATATGTTTGGTCTTGCGGGCGGAAGCGGCTATGACATAATGAAGATTCATTTTGAATTGTTAGATTTGTTTGAGACAGCTGTCGCCGAAGGCAAACATGTCCTTGAAGTGACCGGTAACAACGTAGCCGCTTTCTGCGACGAACTTCTGCGGAATGCCCAAACATGGACGGAAAACCGGCGGGAAAAACTCAATAGTGACATAATGAAAAAATTCAAAAAGGAGAATGATTTAAAATGACTGACGTCGACATTGAAATTAAAGTGAAAGAACTTCGAAAATCTTTCAAAAATTTAGAAGTCTTGAAAGGCGTAGACTTCGAAGTGAGGCGCGGGGAGATTTTTGCGCTTTTAGGTTCGAACGGCGCAGGAAAAACAACAATAATAAAATCCTCTCCACGCTGCTGAAACCCGATGGAGGGACAGCGTTTGTAAACGGGTTTGACGTTGTGCAAAATCCCGATAAAGTGCGTCAGTCTATAAGCCTGACCGGACAATTTACCACCGTAGACGAAATCTTGACTGGAAGTGAAAATCTTGTTATGATTGCAAAACTGCGCCATATTGACAATCCGCGTCAGAATACTGACAATTATGTGAATTATTTATTGCCGGGGATTCTTTTAATTGCAATCGCAAGCGGTATAGCTTATACGGCATACCGTTTGTTTATAGACGTGCAAAAGGGTATATTTGAGCGGTTTCATTCTATGCCGATTGCCCATTCCTCTATACTTTGGGGGCATGTTCTTACTTCGCTTGTGTCAAATGCGATCTCGCTTATTGTTATAATTCTTGTTGCGCTTATAATGGGATTTCGCTCATCTGCGGGAATATTTTCATGGCTTGCCGTTATTGGAATATTATTATTGTTTACGCTGGCTTTGACATGGCTTGCGGCTATTGCCGGACTGTCTGCAAAATCTGTTGACGGGGCGAGCGCGTTTTCTTATCCTCTCCTGTTTCTGCCATTTATCAGTTCGGCGTTCGTTCCTACAATCAGCCGGTAACGCCTATCGTTAACGCCATAAGGAATTTATTGTCATGTCAGCCTGCAGGCAATGACATTTGGATTGCCATCGTATGGATGACAGGAATCATAGTCATAGCTTACATTTTTACGATGCGAGCATATAAACGTAAGTTTTATTCGGCGTAAAAATATAAAGAAAAAAATCCGTTATATAGCTATACAACGGATTTTTTATATATTTTTTATAAAATTTATAACGCGCCCTAAAATTGACGTATCAAGATATGTCATGGGTTCTATTCTTGGATACAGAAAAATCATACGGATTATATAAACTCCCATATATAATCCGAAAACACACCATAAAAATATATTAAATTTCTTATTTTTTATCACTTTGAATATATTTATTTTAAAAAAAAGCGTTATTATATACGCAACTATAAGCGCGAGCGAGACAAAAATAAGAGGGTGAAACTCCATAGCTTCTTTTATATTTCCATGAAAAAGCGCGATTACCGCTCTTGTAGAACCGCAGCCCGGGCACGGAATTCCGAATAACGAACGAATCCAGCACGAAGTTCCCGTAAAATACCATAAAAAAATCCAACAACATATACCGGTTATCATAACCGGTATATGCCGTTTCCATTGTTTTAAATTTTTTACAATTTTATTATACATTAGCAGCTGAACCTGAATTTCCTGAGCGTTTTGCCCAAAGAGCATTATAACCGTCAGTGAGTTGAGCCTGAGCAAAATAAATACCTATACCGCATATAAGAGTAAGAATAAGCCACAGTATAAAGTTTTCTTTATAAGGCAGCCCCTCCCGTCTGCTGACTTCCGCAAGATTTTTATCCACTGTATAAAGAATATAATAAGCTACGGGGAAACATATTATATATCTAAATTACCAGTAAAACATTGCCAATAAAGCAAAGTTTGCCCAGATAAAAGAGAGTAAGCCCTGTTCGGAACGAGCAACATGAACGTCCTGCATATCTGTAAGTCTTGAGATT
>WQYZ01000158.1 GCA_009780985.1 Oscillospiraceae bacterium
CCGTCTTCGTCTATAAAAGATGTAGTAATAACGGGCTTTTCAATCATACTAATAATACACCCTCCAATTTTCTATATAACTCTGTTAACCCTATTCTATATATCTGTAATTCTTATTTATTAATTATTTAGAGTATAACTCGACTATAAGATGTTCCTGGAACGGGAAATCAACGTCTTCTCTTGTCGGAAGCGCGGAAACTTTCACCGATATATCGTTCTTATCCAGATCAAGCCATCTTACGGTCTGCTTATTGCTCAGATTCTCTATGAGCTCCTTGATTTTCGGAAGCGAGCGGCTTCTTTCACTCAGACTTACCACGTCGTTCAGTTTAATCATCATAGACGGTATATTTGCTTTTTTGCCGTTTAACTTAAAATGCCCGTGAGTCACAAGCTGTCTTGCTTCTTTTCTGCTTTCAGCCATTCCCATTTTATAAACCACGTTGTCTATTCTGCGTTCAAGCAAAACAAGAAGATTGACGCCTGCCATGCCGTCCTGTTTTTCCGCTTTTCTGAAAGTATTTTCGAATTGCGTCTCGTGAACTCCGTAAATTCTCTTTGCCTTCTGCTTTTCCCGCAGCTGAGTTCCATATCCTTTTAATTTCTTCGCGTTTGCGCCGTGCTGACCCGGAGCCATAGATTTGGCCCTTCTTCCTATTGCGCATTTATCCGTGTAGCATCTTTCGCCTTTGAGAAAAAGTCTTTCGCTTTCTCTGCGGCAAAGCCTGCATACCGGTCCTGTATATCTTGACATATTTGGATTACACCTCCTATTTTATTAATATATTATATACGTCTGCGTTTGGGCGGTCTGCACCCGTTATGCGGTATCGGCGTCACGTCTTTGATTAATATAACTTCAAGACCTGCCGACTGAAGGGAACGTATCGCAGACTCTCTTCCCTGTCCCGGACCTTTTACAAACACTTCAACTGTTTTAAGCCCGTGTTCCATTGCCGCTTTAGCCGCAGCCTCGGCTGCCGTCTGCGCTGCGAACGGAGTTGATTTTCTCGAGCCTTTAAAGCCCATTTCCCCACCGGACGCCCAGGATAATACATTGCCGTTTACGTCGCTTATTGTCACTATCGTGTTGTTGAACGTAGATCTGATATGCGCCGCGCCTTTTTCTATATTTTTACGTTCACGGCGTCTTTTTACCACCGTTTTTTTGGCTGATGACTGTTGTTTTGCCATTGTGCGCTAATCACTCCTTCTTGCATTATTTCTTCTTGTTGGCTATTGTTTTAGCCGGACCTTTTCTCGTTCTCGCATTTGTCTGGGTTCTCTGACCTCTTACGGGAAGTCCTTTTCTGTGCCTTACTCCCCTGTAACAGCCTATTTCCACCAATCTCTTAATATCCATTGCGACGTTTCTTCTCAAATCGCCCTCGACCGAATAACTTCTGTCGATAAGCTCCCTGATTTTCGCAACGTCGTCTTCCGACAAGTCCTTAACTCTCGTGTCGGGGCTTATCCCCGTTTCAGCGAGTATTTTATTTGAGCTCGTTCTGCCTATTCCAAAGATATAAGTCAGACCGATTTCAACTCTTTTTTCTCTCGGTATATCGACACCGGCGATACGCGCCATAAATTTTACGCTCCTCTCTTTGTTTTATTATTTTTTATTCCCGCAGTGTTTGCAGACTTTAAAATTGCTTTCCCCTTCGACTTTTGTCCAGAGAAGTTTAACTCCGGTTCTTTTGCATGACGGGCAGGTTCCGCGCCAAACGTTAGGATAAGTTTTCTTGACGTAAATGCCCCTGTATGGTTTCGTTGCCATGAAAAATCCGCCGCCTCCTTTCTATTTATTCATTACGGATTAGAGCCGCCTCTTGTACCCTGTCTTTGTTTGTGTTTTGGATTTTCACAAATGACCATTACTTTGTTGTGTCTTCTTATTACTTTGCATTTTTCGCATATCGGTTTAACCGACGGTCTTACTTTCATTTAGATCACTCTCTTTCTATCTTGCTCTCCAGGTTATTCTGCCTTTGTCCAGATCATAAATCGAAACTTCGACTGTCACCTTGTCTCCCGGCAGAATTTTAATATAATTCATTCTTAGTTTACCTGATATGTGCGCGGTTACAATATGATCGTTCGGCAGTTTTACTTTAAAAACGGCATCCGGCAGTGCTTCTGTAACAACTCCCTCAAATTCTATAACATCTTCTTTCGGCAGAACAACTCCCCCTTTTTAAGTTTAATTAAAATAATTTAGCTTATAAGAGTAGGGCGCGCCGGGTCGGCGCGCCGGGTCGGCGCGCCCTACTCTCAAAACATTTATTATACCATAAATTTATTTCAAATTGTTAATTTTTATTGAATTTTTTATATATTCGGCTATAATATTTTTTATGATTAGATTTGTAAACTTACCGTCTTTCAAATCTTTCAATTTAAAATCGCCTGCGGCTGCCGGTTTTATGTGCCTGACCTTTTTTTTCTTCGGAAAATCAACTCTCCTTGAGCGTCCATTCGCGATTAAGACGTAATCTTTATCCAAAATACCTACAACCACAAACAGCCTGTTTTCGTCCCTGCCCGCCGAAGCAAGCACTATATCCCCGATTTTATACGGATTGCCGTCCGCGTCTGTATTTATATTATTGGCAATATCCATCGAAGTATTATTTAATTTTTTATTTCCGGTCTTTTTAACCATAAAGAATAATCCCCAAAAATAAATAATTTATATAAGAGTAAGCAATTCGCAGCCGCCTTTTTTTATTAAAACAGTGTGTTCGTAATGCGCAGACAAACTGCCGTCCGAAGTCTTTACAGTCCATTTGTCTCCCTGAATTTTCACTTCGCAACTTCCCGCGTTTACCATAGGCTCAACCGCAATCACCATATTTTCGCTCAACCGCTGACCTTTGCCTTTGCCGGGTTCAACAAAATGCGGAATTTCCGGCTTTTCGTGCAGATCTTTCCCGACGCCGTGTCCCACGTATTCGCGTACGATAGAAAATCCGCTGCTCTCGACATAATTCTGAATAGCCGCGCTTATATCGCCTATTCTGTATCCAGCCGACGCGAACTTTATCCCCTCGTAAAAACCGCGCTCCACAGTCTCAATCAGCTTTTTTTTCTTTGGATCCATATTGGCTTTATTCCCGCAGTAAAACGTGTTCGCGCAGTCTCCGTGATAACCGTTGAATCTTGCCCCGACGTCAATCTTGACTATATCGCCGTCTTTTATTATTTTTTCTTCGCTTGGAATCCCGTGGATAACCTCGTCGTTGACACTTATACAGGCGTTTGCGGGGTATTTTCTGCCGTCTCCGGGATCGTATCCGAAAAACGAAGGAAAAGCTCCGCGGCTTTCAATATATTTTCTTATATGCGCATCGAGTTTTTTCGTCGACATTCCGGGAACAATTATTTCTCCGGCAGTCTTTAAAGCTCCCGCCGCAATCTCGCCGGCTCTGCGCATTATTTCAATTTCCCGCGCCGATTTTATATTTATCATCTTAAATCAAGACCTAACTGTTTTTAAAATTTTTAATAACCTCAAAAGTCAAATTTGTCGTATCGGCAACTTCTTCCTGACCTATGACAGTTTTTAATATGCCTTTTTTTGCGTAGAAATCTTTGAGGGGCTTTGTCTGTTCGTGATAAGTTTGCAATCTGCTTAAAACGACTTCGGGTTTGTCGTCGTTTCTGACAATCAGTTTGCCTTTGCCGCACTTATCGCACATATCACCCTTTTTCGACGGCTTATATACAACATGATACGATGCTCCGCAATCGGGGCATACTCTTCTCCCGCTCATACGCTCAATAATTTTTTCGTCCGGCACGTCTATATCAATAACCAAATCTATGACGACTCCGGATTTTTCGAGATATTCAGCCTGCGGTACGGTTCTTGGAAATCCGTCTAAAATAAATCCGTTTTTGCAGTCCGGCTTCACAAGCCTCTCTTTTATTATGCTTATTACAACGTCGTCCGGCACAAGCGCGCCTTTGTCCATATATTCTTTGGCTTTCAAGCCCATGACCGTCTTATCCGCGACCGCTTCGCGCAGCATCACTCCCGTCGATATGCTCGGGATATTCAGTTCTGTGCTGACATTGTCAGCCTGCGTGCCTTTGCCCGCTCCCGGCGCGCCGAGAAAAATAATGTTCATATAACTCACCCGTATCCTTTATTATTCCAGGAATCCTTTGTAATGCCTCATAGTCATCTGAGCTTCGATTTCTCTTGTCGTCTCTATAGCGACGCCGACAACGATGAGCAGCGAAGAACCGCCGAATGCTATCGCGCCTAACCCTAAGCTGAACATTGTCGCAAAAGCGTTTGCTATAAGCGGGGTAACGGCTACAACGCCTAAGAATATACCGCCTATAAGCACAATTTTATTCAATATCTTGGTTATATACTGCGTCGTCGGCAAACCGGGTCTGATACCTGGAATAAACCCGCCGTTTTTCTTTAAGTTATTTGAAACTTCTATCGGGTTAAACGAAATCGCAATATAGAAATACGAGAACGCGATTATCAACGCAAACTCTATTATTATATATACCGGGCTCGACGTCTTGAATATGCCGTATATAACGCCCAGAACGCCGGTAGGAGTCGTATTTCCTCCGCTGATAAATCTTATTATCGTCGCAGGTATAGAAACCATCGACGACGCGAAAATTATCGGCATAACCCCTGACATATTGACTTTAATCGGCAGATATGTGTTCTGCCCGCCGTACATTTTGCGTCCGACCATTCTCTTTGAATACTGAACCGGGATTCTTCTCTCCGAATACGACATAAAAACGACAAACGCGACTATAACCAACGCCACTGCTATTATAACGACGGTCTTGAATAACTGGAACAACACGCTGGCCGCCGTACCGTTGCCGGTAATTATATCTATCATATCTTTTACCATGCCTGAGAACCACACCGGCAGTCTTGATATGATGTTGGCAAAAAGAATCAGGGATATTCCGTTCCCTATTCCGTTTTCGTTGATTTTTTCGCCGAGCCACATGATAAGAGCGGAACCCGCGCTGTAACATACTACTATTACAAGTCCTGCAAAAAAGCTTCTGTTTGTGACGACTCCGTATCCGCGGCATGTCATATAATATCCGTAACCTGTGATTATTCCCAATACAACAGTGACATATCTTGTAATCTGCGTGATTTTCTTCCTTCCGTCGTCTCCGCTTTTCTGCAATTTTTCAAGAGCCGGTATTGCTATAGTCAATAACTGCATAACGATTGACGCTGTGATATACGGCGTAATTGACAAAGCGAACAGCGTCGCTTTAGAAAAAGCGTCGCCGGACAGAATATTCAGATACCCGAATATTGTGTCGCCCTGACTCGAAAACAACTGCTGCCAAATCGCAGTATCTATAAACGGAACCGGAATATTTGCGCCAAGTCTGTACAACACTATAATTATCATAGTATATATAAGTTTCATCCGCAGTTCCGGCACTTTAATGGCGTTCCTAAAAACCTGTATAATATTCAGCATAATCAGACCACCTCTGCCTTTCCTCCGAGAGACTCTATTTTTTCTTTAGCGTTTTCGGAAAAAACAGACGCTTTAACTGTCAGCTTTTTTGTGAAATTTCCGGAAGCTAAAACTTTCAGTCCGCACAGTTTCTTTTTTATTATGCCGGATTCGATCAATTTTTCTATAGTAATTTCATCCCCGTCGTTAAATCTTTCGAGGGTTTTCAGGTTTATTATAGCGTAATCTTTTCTGAACGGAGCGTTTTTAAATCCGCGCTTAGGCAGTCTCATAAATAACGGCATCTGACCGCCCTCAAATCCGGGGCGAACGCCGCCGCCTGACCGAGCGTTTTGTCCTTTATGACCTTTGCCTGCCGTTTTGCCGTTTCCGGACCCAAGCCCTCTGCCTTTTCTGAATCTGTTTTTAACTGAACCGGGTGCGGGCGATAATTCATGGAGCTTCATCTTTTTTCCTCCTTTTTGTATTTTTTATATTCTTACTTTATGTCTTTTTCTAAATATTATCTCTCTGTCGTCACTAAATGAGAAATAACCCTTAATTTTCCGTCGAGAACGGGTCCTTCTTCATGCTCGGCTGCATCGCCTATTTTTCTCAGTCCCAAAGAATTTGCCGTTTTTATCTGCTTATCGCTTCTTCCGATAAGACTTTTAGTAAGTTTTATTTTAATTTTTGCCATAAATAAACTCCCTTTATGCGGGAGAACACTGTTCTCCTCTACAACTTTATGCCTTATCTTCTATCTTACTATATCCGAAACCGCTTTGCCTCTCATTCTCGCGACTTCGTCGGCTGTGCGCAGACTGCGCAGACCCTCGAAAGTGGCTTTTACGACGTTTGTAGGATTGTTGGAACGCAGACATTTCGTTCTTATATCCTTTACTCCCGCCATATCTAAAACAGCTCTCACCGCGCCTCCGGCAATAACTCCGGTTCCCTCTGCCGCAGGTTTCAATAGAACTCTTCCGGCTCCGTACATTCCTGTAACTTCATGAGGTATCGTCGTTCCTTTGAGCGACACTTTTATTATATTTTTTCTTGCGTCTTCAATCGCTTTTTTTATCGCGTCGGGAATTTCAGCCGCTTTTCCCAATCCGTAGCCGACGTGTCCGTTTGCGTCCCCGACGACCATCAAAGCCGTAAAACGTCTGATACGTCCGCCCTTGACCGTTTTTGAGACGCTCTTCGTAGATACCAACTGTTCTTTCAAGTCAAGCGTTGCAACATCAATTTTCTCTGCCATGTTTACTCCCTTTCGTAAAATTTTATTTTATTCTCTCAATTTGTAATTCTCATTGTTAATTGTTATTTATTAATTAAAATTCAAGTCCGCCCTCTCTTGCGCCTTCAGCAAGTTCTTTTACGCGTCCGTGATACTGATAACCACCCCTGTCGAAAACTACGTGTTTTATATTCGCGTCAGCGGCTTTTTTCGCTATAACTGTTCCGACTTTCTTCGCGATGTCTTTTTTAGTCCCGCTGTCGTCGAACCCTTTTTCTATATTCGACGCGGAGACGAGGGTTCTTCCGTTTACATCGTCGATTATCTGAGCGTATATATTTGAGTTCGAACGGAATACATTTAAACGCGGCACTTCGGGAGTGCCTGAAATTTTGCCTCTCATTCTTGTATGACGTTTTATTCTTGCGTCATTTGAAGAAGACCTTTTTATCATAATACTATTTTCCTCTCAATCAATCTATGCAAATACGCAAGATTTATTTTATCTACGTATCCGACTTGATTCTAACTGTTAATTATTTCTTGCCTGCTTTGCCTGCTTTGCGCCTGATGTGCTCGTTGGAATATCTGATTCCCCTGCCGCTCGGATACGGGTCTTTTTTGAGCAGACGCAGGTTTCTTATCTCTGCCGCAACCTGCCCGACTCTCTGCTTATCTGCCCCGGATACCACGAGCTTTGCCGTATTCGGAGTGTTGCTCTGCGGAACCTCGATAGTGATCCCCGGAGCTTCCTCGATAGTGATCGGATGCGAATATCCTAAGTTTAATGTGACTGTTTTACCTTGTTTCTGCGCTCTGTAACCTACTCCGACCACGTCGAGTTCTTTTTTGAATCCTTCAGTAACTCCCACAACCATATTGTTTAATATAGCGCGGGTGAGTCCGTGAAGCGCCTTATGCTCTTTTTCATCCGACGAACGTTCAATTAAAACTCTGCCGCTATCCAGTTTTATAGTCATATCTCTGTGCATTACTTGATTCAGCGTACCTTTCGGTCCTTTGACCGTCACGCTGCTGCCGCCATCTGTATTTTCCACATCAACTGTCACGCCCTTTGGTATAACAATGGGCATTTTTCCGATTCTCGACATACTTTATTTTCCTCCGGTTTATATATTACTTAATTATAAAAATTACCAGACAAAGGCGAGAATTTCACCGCCTACATTCTCTTTCTTAGCTCTTTTGCCCGTCATTATTCCTTTAGACGTTGAAACTATGGCAATTCCGAGTCCCCTTAAAACCGACGGCATATCCTCGCATGTCGAATACTTGCGGAGACCGGGTTTCGACACTCTGCGTATGCCCTGAATAATTCTCTGCTTGCCCGGAGCGTACTTAAGCGTTATTCTTATAACGCCCTGCTTTCCGTCCTCTATTATCTGATAACTTTTTACATATCCCTCTTCGACCAAAATATCTGCGATTGCCTTTTTTATTTTGGAGGCGGGTATATCCACTGTTTCATGCTTCGCCGTATTAGCGTTTCTTACGCGGGTCAGCATATCTGCAATTGCATCTGTTATCTGCATTACTTACTTATCCTCCTTTTTGCCTCTATATTCTAATTGTTAATTATTAATTATTAATTTTTAATTGGGTTCTACCAGCTTGCTTTTTTTATTCCGGGAATCTGCCCTTTATAAGCAAGTTCCCTGAAACAAATGCGGCATACTCCGTATTTTCTCATATAGGCGTGGGGCCTTCCGCAGATATTGCATCTGTTATACTCTCTTGTCGAAAACTTTTGCGGTCTCTGTTGTTTCAAAATCATCGATTTTTTTGCCAAGCCAACTCCTCCTGTTCTTTTAAATTTTATTTATATAAATATCCGCAAATTATAAATTATTCTTTCGCAAACGGCGCGCCCATATATGTCAGAAGTTCCCGCGCCTCTTCGTCTGTCTTTGCCGTCGTGACTATAACAACATCCATTCCTCTGATTTTGTCTATCTTATCGTAATCTATTTCAGGAAAGATAAGCTGTTCTTTTATTCCCAGCGCATAATTTCCCCTGCCGTCAAATGCGTTCGCGCTTACGCCTTTAAAGTCGCGCACTCTTGGCAGAGCCAAATTAAACAGCCTGTCCAAAAACTCGTACATTCTGTCGCCTCTCAGCGTGACTTTAACGCCGATTTTAACGCCGGCTCTCAGTTTGAAATTCGCAACGGATTTTTTCGCCGTCGTCGGAACCGCTTTCTGACCGGTTATAGTAGTTACGTCGTTTATTACGGCGTCTATAACTTTTGAATTGTCTTTCGCTTCGCCGCACCCGACGTTTACGATAATTTTATCTATTTTGGGTATCTGCATTACGGATTTATAACTGAATTTTTTCATAAGTTCGGGAGCAATCGTTGATTTATACTGCTCTCTCAGTCGTGAAGCCATTATTTTTACTCCTTTCTGATTTTCTGTTTTTTATCTTCTGCCTTCATTATATCTCTATTATATTTCTTCGCCGCAGCTGGCGCAAATTCTGATATGTTTCTTATCGTCCGTAATTCTGTGCCGTATTCTGACGCCTTTGCTGCATCTCGAACAGTAAGGCATGACTTTGCTCGCGTATATCGCGCCCTCTGTTTTTATAATTCCGCCCTGCTGTCCGCGCCGTCTGGGCTTGACGTGCTTGGAAACAACATTTACGCCGTGGACAAGCAGTTTGCCTTCTTTTGGCGAAACGGCGATTACTTTGCCTCTCTTGCCTTTATCGTCGCCTGAAATGACTATAACTTCGTCGTTTCTTCTGACATGCGAATAACCGATGCGCTTGTCGACACTTTTATATATTCCCATTTATTTACGAAACCTCCTGTCTTAATTATATCATAATTATAATACTTCAGGGGCAAGCGACAATATTTTTAAATAATCTTTTTCCCTGAGTTCCCTTGCCACCGGACCGAAAATACGCGTTCCGCGCGGGTTCTGATATATCGGTTTCCCGCTCGGGCTTTTTTCGTCCCTTAGAATCACCGCGGCATTTTCGTCGAATTTTATATACGAACCGTCAGCGCGTCTCATTCCGCTCACGCTCCGGACTATTACCGCTTTTACAACATCGCCTTTTTTTACAATGCCGCCGGGCGTAGCCTTTTTCACCGAAGCGACTATAACGTCCCCTATATTGGCGTATCTTCTCTCCGTGCCTCCGAGGACTCTGATACACATGAGTTCTTTTGCGCCCGTATTGTCGGCAACTTTCATGAAGGACTGCTGTTGAATCATATTAATATCCCTCCTTCTTATATAATCAATTTCTGCTTGTTCCGTGTAACTGAACTGCGTAAAATTGATTTAATCAATCTATATTACTTAACTTTTTCGAGTATTTTAACAAGACGCCATCTTTTATCTCTCGACAACGGACGGGTTTCCATTATTAAAACTCTGTCTCCGATATCGCATTCGTTGTTTTCATCGTGTATCTTAAATTTTATAGAACGTTTTAAAATCTTGCTGTATTTCGAGTGTTTCACGCTCTCCTCGATTTTCACGACAGCCGTTTTCTGCATTTTATTGCTGACGACAATTCCGACGCGCTCTTTTCTGAGATTTCTCGCGGGAGCTGTTTTCTTTTCCGTTTCAGAATTTTCCGCAGTTTCCGCAACTTCTGCCGCTTCTGTAGCTTCTGTAACTTCTGTAACTTCCGCGATATTCGTTTCTTCTGCCATAAATTACAATACTCCTTTCCGATAAAATTTATCTGTGATCTTCATCACTGCTTAATTACTTAGCCTGAGCCTGGGCTTTCAGTTCTATCTCCCTTAAAACAGTCATAGTCCTTGCTATATCTTTTTTTACAGACTTTAATCTCATCGGATTATCAAGCTGATTTATAGCGTGCTGAAAACGGAGATTAAAAAGTTCCTGTTTAAGGTCTTTTA
>WQYZ01000159.1 GCA_009780985.1 Oscillospiraceae bacterium
CGGTAATTCCAGCCGAGTCCCCATGCGTCCCATGGATTTGGCAGAACGGAATTATAGTTTGAAGTAATTTGACGTATGCTTGCGGGAGATAAAATCCGCCGCCCGTTAAAACGTCCGTTTCCGAGTATCATATTGCAGAAGTTTGTCATATCGTTCACAGTTGTCTTTAAGCCCCCGCCGCCGCTTTCGTTTTCATAGCAACTCTCGGAATTTATATAGCCGTAACCCATACAGCGTTCATTTCTCCGCATAACTCTGTTCCATTTTTCCTTAGGTAATATCCAATGCGAATCAATCATGCCGAGAGGTTCAAATAAAACGCGGTTGGCATATGAATCGATACTTTCACCTGTGACTATACATATTATCTCTTTTAAACGGTCATAACCGTAGCTACTGTACTCCATAATTTTCCCCGGCTCATCTATCAATCCGACGCGCATAGAAACAGTATCCCAGACTTTGTCGCCACTGTAATCCTCCGGAAGCCCCAAGGCATTTTTTATTTTTAAGTTATATTGTTTCCAATCATCTTCTTTCCAGTTATCTTCCGGAAGATCAATTTGCAGTTCGTTTTTGATATAACTTTCCACAGATTTATAGAAGTTGGCATTTATTCCGTGAGTATGCGTCAGAAGATGCACAAGATTTGTCTTTTCCCTGCCTCCGCCGGTATATTCGGGCAGAAATTTGGATACGTTATCGCTTAATTCGAGGCGTCCGTTTTCTAACAGAATCATGACAAGAGCGGCTGTGACAGGCTTGGTGTTTGAAAAAATGGGGGAAATCGTATCCATATGCACGCCGTATTCTTTTGTACTCGTTCCGTAGCAGCCCTCGAATATCGGTATGCCATATCGCGACGCCTTAAGCGCCATTGCCTGGAATTTGTCCTGTGCTGTCCATTCAAGCAGTCTTTCCTCAAGTTCGTCGAGCTTGGGAATATATAGTTTTAATTGTGCCGCCAATTCGACGGCTTGTTTTGTTTTCGGCATAATATCAAATCTCCCTTTTCGTATATTTATTTTATATTATTCAAGCGCTGCGACAATCATATTGTTTATCCTTCCGAAATCGCCGTAACTGTCGTTGTATTCGCCCATGTACATTATTACGGATAGCCCGTATTCACGGTCTACCAAAATCCTGTGACCTGCCCAACCTCCGTGTTCCAGTGAACGCGCCGAACGCAATGTCCCTGCGTCGTCTACTTTTGTACTCCGGTAATTCCAGCCGAGTCCCCATGCGTCCCATTGATTAATATGGGTCTCATTTTGATTTTTACCCATTTCGCGCACGCTTGCCGGCGATAGTATCCGTTGATTGTTGTATCGTCCCTCGCCGAGTATCATCTGGGCGAAATTCGACATATCAATAACGGTCGATTTAAGTCCGCCAACGCCCGATTCGCTTTTATACAGTTCCTCAGAATTTATATAGCCGTGGCCGACGCACCTTTCGTTTCTGCCTAACACTCTCCCCCATTTTTCTTTTGGCAATATCCAATGCGTGTCAACCATTCCGAGAGGTTCGAATAAAACGCGCTGGGCGTATGAATCGATACTCTCTCCTGCCGCGGCGCACAAAACATCCGTCAATACGCTGTAACCGTGATTGCAGTACGACATAGATTTGTCGCGGGGCGGTCTTTTTAACTTAACGCGCAGGGATAGCGCTTTCCATATGTCAGTATCTTCCGGAAGTCCGAGAGCCTTCTTTATTTTATCGTCATATTTTTTCCAATCTTCCTGAGGTGAATTATCGTCGGGACGCTTGATTTTCAATTCGTCCTTAACATATTCGTTTATATATTCTTCGAGTTCGCCGTCCGTAAAACCGCTTGTATGGGTCAGTAAATGCCAGATATGTATCTTCTCCCAGCCGCCGTGGTCATATTCCGGCAGAAACCTGCTGACAGGGTCGTCCATTTCGAGGTTTCCTTCTTCCTGGAGAATCATGAAAAGCGTGCCTATAATCGGCTTGGTATTTGAAAAAATAGGGAAAATAGTGTCCATATGCACGCCGTACTCGTTTGTGCTTTTTCCGTAGCAGCCCTCAAATATCGGCGCGCCGTAACGCATTACTTTTATTACCATTGCCTGGAATTTGTCCTGCGCCGTCCATTCAAGCAGTTTTGCCTCAAATCTGTCGAGTTGGGGAATATAAATTTTTAATTGCGCCGCCTGTTCGACAGCTTGTTTTGTTTTCGGCATATATCAGCTCTCCTTTTTGTTATCAATATTTTTTGTATTTGTAGTCTTCGCAGGCGGCGATAATCATATTGTTTATCTTGCCCCAGTTGCCGTGACTGCCCATATCGTCAGGCTCGTTGTATTCGCCTGCAAATATTATCACGGAAAGTCCGTGTTCGGAATCGGCTAAAATTTTATGCCCCGCCCATCCGCCATGCTCGACGGCATGTTCAGAACGCAATACGCCTGCGTCGTCTACTTTCCTGCTCCGGTAATTCCAGCCCAATCCCCATGCGTCCCACAGGTTTGGCAAAGAAGTATTGTAATTTGACGTCATTTCATGCACGCTTGCCGGCGAGAGTATACGCCGTCCTTTATACCGCCCCTCGCCGAGTATCATCTGGGCAAAGTTTGACATATCGTTTGCGGTCGATTTAAGTCCGCCCCCGCCCGATTCGTTTGTGTAATTCCCTTCGCTGTTCACCCAGCCGTAGCCTACGCATTTTTCGTTTTTGCCTAATACTCTGCCCCATTTTTCCTTAGGCAATATCCAATGTGAATCCACCATTTCCAGCGGTTCGAATAACGCTCGCCGCGCGTACGCGTCTATACTCTCTCCAGTAACGGCGCATATTATCTCTTTCAACTTCTGAAACCCGTGGCTGCAGTATGACATTACAGTCCGCGGCGGGTTTTTGATTTCATAGCGCATAGTAATATTTTCCCAGATGTCGCCGTAATCAGAATCTTCCGGGAGATTCAGCGCGTGTTTTATTTTCGTATTATATTGCGCCCAGTCCTCTTCTGTCGAATTATCGCCCGGCTGCTCGATTTTTAGTTCGTTTTTAACATATTCGTCCATAAACTTGCCCAACTCGCTCTCTATGATGCCGCTCGTATGGGTCAGAAAATGCCATATTCTTATATCTTCCCGTCCGCCTCCTGTGTATTCGGGCAGAATCTTGGATATGCGGGTTTCCAGTTCGATACGACCCTCATCTAAAAGCGTCATTATGAGCGTCGCGATGACCGGTTTGGTAATTGAAGCGACCGAAAAAATAGTATCCATTTTTACGCCTGAATCGTTTGTGCTTGTGCCGTAACAGCCCTCGAAAATCGGCACTCCGTAACGCATCGCTTTTACTACTATTGCCTGACAGCTGTCATTTTCTATAAATTCATTCAGTCTCTCCTCAAGTTTGTCAAGCTGAGGAAGATAAAGTTTTAGCTGCGCCGCCTGTTCGACGGCTTGTTTTGTTTTTGGCATATTATCTATCTCCTTATTTATGTATTAAAAATATTTATAATTTTGATATAAAATTCTCTTTTATTTTTTCTATATCTTCTGATGATACATCTATGTTTTTTAAGTAGTTTTCCACGCCATTATAATTGTTTCTTATTTCTGTCATTACCATTTCAATTTCATCGGGATATATATGTATTGTTTCAAAAGGCTTATTTTGTTTTGCTACAAGTGGGCGATTATATATAGCCGAAACAATATAATCTGCGAGTATATCAAACTCAGACACTCCGGCTAATAATAACAACAGCATAGCGATAATTCCTGTCCTGTCTTTGCCCGCAAGGCAATGAAATAATATTCCGCCGTCGTTGATATGCTTGGCTATCGAGTTGAATATGTCTCTAATATGCGGCGTAAACGCTTTTATTGCGGCTAAGTAAAAACTGTCATTGTAATCTTTTATAATATCAACCATTTTGTTATAATCATCGAATAGCGGAATATGTATATGCCTAAATCTTGTATCATTTTCAATCGGATTAATCGTTTCATCAACAGCTTTTAAGTTGATGATTGTATTGATGCCGTATTTAGATAATAAGTCCATATCATTTTTCGTTATTTCTGCCAAATCATCACTGCGGAGGAAAACTCCCCATTTAGTTATACCGTTTGAGCTTACGGAATAACCTCCTAAATCGCGAACATTATATGCTCCCTCCAGATCTAATCTTCTTATGTTCATTATTCCCCTCCTGTCTAAATATAAATTTTATTAAATTATTAATTTCAAACATCGCTTGAAAAATTTGTATTATTCTTCCCTGTACCATTTCTCCTGCGCCGTAAATAACCTCGCGTATTCGCCGCCCTGCGCAAGCAGACCGTCATGCGTGCCGATTTCGGCGATTTCGCCGTCTTTCATCACGGCGATTTTATCAACAAGACAGCATAATCCCACGCGATGCGAAATTATAACCGCCGTTTTGTCTTTCGCAAGCTCTATAAATTTTGTCAGAATCTCCGTTTCAATAAGCGGGTCGAGCGCGCTTGTCGGCTCGTCCATCACGATAAGCTCGCTGTCCCTGAACAGCCCTCGCGCTATGGCGATTTTCTGCCACTGTCCGCCCGAAACCTCGCTTCCGCCGAACGCCGTGCCGAGTTCGCTGTCCAAACCTGCCCTGACGAGTAAATCCTCAAGTCCCGCACGCCGAAGCGCGTCTGTAATTTTTTCATCGTCGCCCAGTTTATCTATATCGGACATTGCGATATTTTCGCGCAGAGTCAGCTTATATTGCGTAAAATTCTGCGCAACGGCTGATACTGTTTTATAAAACGACTGTCTGTCAAGATTACCTACAGTTTCATCGTCATAAAATACGCTGCCCCCTGAACATGGGTATAAGCCGAGAATCAGTTTTGACAATGTCGTCTTGCCGCTCCCGTTTTCGCCGAGGATTGCGATTTTCTCGCCTCTGCGTATTTCAAGGGCGACATTTTTCACGGCGTATTTTTCAGCGTTCGGGTATTTGAACGATACGCCGCGCAGTTCAATTTTATCGCGCAGTCCGGCGTAATGCGTACCACTTCCGGATGTTTCTTCGGGTAAGTCGATATAATCGAAATAATCGCCGGAAAATGCGAGTTCTTTCGGTAGTTCGCCGCCTAATACAAGTATTCCCCGCGTGGCTGACTGGAGCGTGAGAAACGCCGCGATACACGCGCCGAATACGCCGACGTCCACGGTGCCGTTCAGGGTCAGAACAAGCGCGAGAGCTATGCACGCTCCGTAGCCGATAATTCTCAAAGCGTCGCAGAACAATAGTGATACCGCGTCTTTGCGGTTCTGCTCCCACAGTTCGTCCTGCACTTCGTCACGGCACTGCGTCCATTTGCCGAACGCATAATCGTCCGCGCCCAATGCCCGCAGTTCTTTCACGGTTCGCCTGTCTGTGAACAGCCCCCACAAATATCCGAGTCTGCGCGACTTCTTCGCCATTTTGCGTTTTATGTAGTAGAACTCTCTCCCGCGTATCAGCCGCGCTACGCTGTACGGGAGCACGCTGACGATACAGAGCGGTAGAAACCACAGACTATACCGTGCCATTACCGCCGACACGGTTATAATATTCAGTAAACTTATGATTACCATGCCGAAACTGTCGCGGATGATTCCGTTCATTCTGCCGCTGTACAGACATTCCTCGGCGCGCTGCTGCATATCCCTGATACGCGCGTCCTCGAAATCGATAAGCGGCATATGCGCCAGTTTTACGCACATCAGATATCTGTAATGCACCTGACGTTTGTCCGCGCCAAGTTCTATGACAAGTCCCGTTATGAATATCAGAAAATTATTGAGCACATACGCGGCAAGGTAAATCAGTCCCCAAAATAGCAGTTTCCCCGACGTCCCGCCGCCCTGTTGAATATTGTACGCTTCTTTGAACAGCGATGCCAGCGAGAGTGCGGTGAATGCCGGGAACAAGCCGCCGACGATATAGTTCAGCAGCGAAAAAATTCCGGAAAAAGGCGCAAACTTAAAATAGTTTTTTAGTACTCTGCCGTATATATTCAGGTATTTTATTTTTTTATTCTGGTTAATATCAATTATGATTTTTCACCTCTATCTTCGAAATCGTATTACATATAAAACGTTTATAATATATGCGAACCGTCTCTTATCACGTCAAGAAGCCGTTGCCGCTCCTTTTTGCCGATAATATTGCTTCCTCGTGAAACAGGTAAAAGTATAATCCAGCGTTCAATATCTGACAAATCAATATCTGAAAGCTTGACGTATTCATCTAAAAATATCTTGATAAAATCGTTTTTGTGGGCTGAATAAAATCGTATCATCTCGTCCGGCATCCCGGTAGGATTAGAATATGCTGTGCCTAAAACATGGTTCGTAATATCATATAAAGGACTGCTCTGCAGGCAATTAGCCCAATCGACAATTAATATTTTGTCATTATGATATATAAAATTCGTAAGGTTAGGGTCGCCGTGGCATACGCTGTCGGAATCGGGCAAATCTTCAATCAGCTTAAATATCATATCTTTTTCGTTCGGGCTTAAACTATTGTTGTACCGACAATTATTTGTGAAACATTCTTTGACTGTATAAAACAGCTTGCACTTTATTTGATGTACCTCAAACAATTTATTAGCTATATCTTTTATTTGTTTAATAAAGATTTCATAAGCTGACTCAATAATTTTCTGCATCGAATTACCCTGCTTTATGTTCGCTTGTATATGACCAAATAGGATTTCATTGAAAGTTTTTCCATAGAAACGCTCCATTACAATCCCGAAACGTCCTTCGTGTTCTATCAGTTCATAGATTTTCGGAGCAGGAATCCCGATTTTATACGCTTCTAAAATTTTTTTATATTCCCACTCGACCATATCAAAGTTGTATTGGGCAAGATACAACTTACAGACTTTGTCTGAGCCGTATTCATATACATCGCTTGCCGTTCCGGAAGCCAATAATTTGCCGAAGTCATTATTCATCTTTTCCCTCCACATTATATCAATTATTTTTATACCACGCGCTTTGCGCGGTGAACATATCTCTGTACAAACCTCCCTGCGACATCAATTCGGCATGCGTGCCGCTCTGCACTACTACGCCGTTGTCAAGCACTATGATTTTGTCCGCGAGTTTCGCGCTGGCAAGCCGGTGCGAAATCATCACGCAGCCGCGCTTCTGCAATACTGACTGAAAAGTCTCGTACATACGGCTCTCAGCGAGAGGGTCTAACGACGCGGTAGGTTCGTCAAGGATAATAAACGCGCCGTCGCTCAAAATCGCTCGTGAAACCGCGATTTTCTGCCACTGTCCGCCTGACAGGTCAACTCCGTCCTCCTCCAATTTGCCAAGATTTGTATCAAGCGACATATCCTCTGTCCACAGCCCGTCGTTTAAAGCTCCGCAGAGTGCCTCGTCGTCGTTTATTTTATCAATATTGCCGAACGCTACATTTTCACGCAGGGTCAGTTCATAGCCGCAAAAATCCTGAAATACCACGCCGAATACTTTCCGAAGCTGTGAAGATGACATTTGCGAAATTGAAACGCCGTTTATGTACATATCCCCGCTGTCCGGTTTGTACAGCCCGCATAATAACTTGACTATAGTGGATTTCCCTGCGCCGTTCTCGCCGACGAGGGCTATCCTCTCTCCCGGGAGTATCTCAAATGAAACCCCGTTCAGCACCGGTTTATCGGTTTTGGGATATGAGAAACATACATTGTCAAATACGATATGCGGATTCTGTGCCAGTTCGGATTCTATGTCGTCGGTATCGGGCGGGATTTCGGGGAGAGCCATGAATATATCGTAGTGCTTCATTTCAAGGCAGTCCTGCGATACCTGCGAAAAAGACGCGCCCATCGCCGACGAACTGCCGAGTACCGCGCCTATCGATGTGATACACGCGACAAATACTCCGATATTTATATTTCCCGCCGACAGTCCGAATATCATCGACAGTATTACGAATACCGCCCATACCGCAAGCGTTATCACATGGAAAACGCCGTATTTGCTCGCTTTCACCCGCATACGCACATATTCGCGCCGGAAATCATCTGCGAATTTTTTCCACTTTGTCAGGATAAATCCCACCGCGCCGAAAGTTTTGAGTTCAAACTCCGCGTGTTTGTCCGCCAGAACCGCGGAAAGGTAAGTCCTCCGCCGCCAGTTCGGCATCTCCGTATTCCACAGCCGCTGCTGCGCCTCGATGGCTTTGTAATTGAACCATAAAAGCGGAGCGAGGAGTATAAAATATACAGCGGCGAACCAGACCGATACCTGCGTGAATACAACCGCCGTACCCGCCAGTGAAATAAACGTCGAAACTGCCGTGACAGTATTGTTGTACAGGTAATATATACGCAAATGCGGCTCTGACCCCATGCGTTCCAATGTGTTGAGAACGTCCGGATTTTCGAAACATGAGTAGTCGAGTCTCCTGAATTTTTCAAGCACTACTTTTGTGAAATTCCGGTTAAGCATCCTGTGCGTAAAAATCTCGGCAAGTCCCAGAAACAGCCCCGAATTAGCGGAAAGCAGCATAATGAGAATGAGGAGCGCCGCCCATTTTACGACTTCCGGTAATGAAGCAGTACCTTTTATATAGAAACCGATGCCGTTCACAAGTTTGCCTGTAAAAAAAATGCTGAGAGGCGTTTCAAATGACTGCGCAAATTTCAAAAGAAGCGTGAGTACAGTCGGAACCCTCGCATATTTCAATATTACCGCCACCGAACGGACAGCCTGTTTAAGCAAATACACTCACCTCAAAAATATAATGATTTAATCTGTGATCATCAAATAAATGATTATTTTAAATGATTAATATTAGATGTGTTCTAAAACCCTGTCGTAGGGCGCGGATTCCGATACGCGCCGTGTGAAAACCCCTCATTGGCGTATATTCACGGCGTGTCAAGGATGCCACGCCCTACATATAAATTCTAGGTTTTAGAACAAGTCTATTATATATAATGCGAAAATATTATTCAAGCCAAAAAAAGTAAATTTTATACTGTATTTCTATTTTACGCAAATAAATCTGCAAATAAATATCATTTAGCCGAGAGTGCGATTAAGAAAATTATATATTAGATGTGTCCGGAAACCCCGATTTATGTAGGGGCGGATGGTAATCCGCCCGTGATTTTACGGGACGATTACCATCGTCCCCTACAGTTTCCGGACAGATCTATTGTAAATAAGCGGGAATACCTCTGTCATGTTCAGACAGAGGTATATTCCTTATATTATTATAAAAAAACGGGGAACACACAAATATCAGTTTATGTGATATAATAATTGTGATAATTATAAAATACAGAAAGGTAAAAGTAAAACATGGAAATGGAAAAAGGTAAAATTATATTTTTAAACGGGGTATCAAGTGCTGGGAAATCAACATTGGCAAAAACATTGCAAGACAGGTTAACAGAACCGTATTATGTTCTTGCGAACGATATGTTCACAAATGATATTATGTGTCCTGATAAGTTTATTAATATCGACGCAGCCAAGACATATTATAAAGCGTTGACGGGAATGTATCACGCCGTAAGAGCGTTTTCGGATATTGGCATCAACACGATTGTCGATGATGTCCTTTTGAAAGAGGACGACAGGTTAGAACAGTGCGTTGAATTATTTCAGGATTATCCCTTGCTGTTCGTTCATGTTACCTGTCCGGTTGACGAACTTCGGCGCAGAGAAAAAGAACGAGGCGACCGCGGTATCGGACAGAGTGAAAGTCAGCTCGCACAATTAAATCCGCAGGACACATATGATATAACCGTGGATACATATGGCAGTACAAAAGAAGAATGCGCTGATAAAATTATAGAAATGTCAAATTACCCCAAAAAATTCAAAGCATTTGAAATTCTTTGGGATAATTTTCAGAGTAAGTTAGATTGATTTATATTTTTTACAGGAGGATATAACGGCAATAAACGAAGAACTTATTTTGAAAGTAAATAATATATTTCTTGATAACCTGTCGCCGTTTTGGCGGGGAATAAAAGAAATATTTGCTTCAGACTTTCGATACGCCAAAAATATTTAAAAATCCACGTCTTTTACGCCTGTGAAATAAATTTTGCTCTGCACAAAGAGACGGTCTATTGCCACGATTAAAGCCAATATTATAAGGCAGTCTATAATAAACCATATATATCCCGCCCACTGCGGCAGAATCAGCGACAGTCCGCCCGGAACTGTGTCCAGAAGCCGTCCGAATCCGTCGTGCACCTGTCCGTCGTTTCCCATATAATGAACAAAATATCCGAGAATAATCCCCGCGATTATCAGTATAATCAGAAATACCGCTATAATCCTGCACACATATCCCATCGCTTTTCCCTCGCCTGTTTCCTTACTCATATATATAACCCTCCTGATATAATAATGATACAGCCCAAATAAATGGCTGAAAAAAATGTGGTATGACTAAAAGCTCCAATACTGATATAAATCAGTAGAAATCAACTGACAAAAAAGGTATAATATGATTGAA
>WQYZ01000160.1 GCA_009780985.1 Oscillospiraceae bacterium
CAAATTCTATCTGATATTCGGTAAGGACTTTGAGTAATACAATTTTAGCTATATATAATAATGAAGAAAAATAGGAGGAACCAAATAATGTTTAGAAAAAAGAAAATCAAAATTTACTGCGCGGTATACGCTATTTTTATCACCATATTTACTTTCAATGTGTCAGCGTTGGATCTAAAGAGCGACTTATCGTATAATTTTTCAAATCAAACCCAGACGGAATACTATAACAGCAATACAATATCAAGTTATAACATAACAGGCGACATGCCCGGTTATGTCCAGGATTTGCTTAATACGGCCCCGCAGACGGTGTATAATTCGGAGTATGGTACAAACATAATTTTGCCGGACTGCGATTTTGATATATACCCGGCAGGTAACAAGCCGTATTACGCTCCGGAAACGCCGTACAAGAGCAGTTCAACAACAGCGCAGTCAAACGGCAATTCCATAGGTACATCAATAATTCAAAATAACTCAACGAATAATTCGTCAGCCGAAAATTCATCATCAAACGGTGCGGTAGATTATCCTGATGTGTCGTCACAGGCGATAGAATATTCGAGTTTTTCATATGGCGATACACAGACAAATTCGTATAATTTAACGCCAGTATCACAGGTACTCAATTCTGACGGCAGTATAGGTAAACTTGTGATACCCAAGATTGGCTTGAACATCACAGCGTACGACGGAGACATAAGTGCAGCGATGCTGAAAGGCGCGGCACATATAGCATCAACTTCTTTTTGGAACGGCAACATCGGACTTGTCGGGCACAACCGCGGGGTCAAAAATAATTTCGGCAGATTAGGAGAACTCACGGCAGGAGATATAATACAGTACACTACGAAATTGGGGACGAGACAGTATAAAGTCGTTTCAGTCGAAACAATTTCAGAAACGGACTGGACGAAATTACAATATACCTCAGACAACCGAATTAACCTCGTGACATGTATAGCGAACACCCCGGGAGTCAGGCTTATAGTCACCGGAATCCAGGTTGTATAATTATGAACACACAAAGAAATATGTGTATAATCGAAATTATTAGCCATACATTTATAATTATTAATCATACAAACGCAAAACCTGCACAATTATTAATTATTATTCATAAAAACCATGATATATTTGAAATTATTAATCATAAAAATTGCATATATCCCTAATATAACCAGACAATGTTGCATCTGTGTTGAATAAATAAGTCTGCCAATTATAAAAATCAATAGATTGAATGAGGGCTTATCGTTAGGGGATATTCAAAAAAACATTTGTATGATTAATAATTATAAAAAAGCGGACTTTTTGTATGAACAATAATTTCACATGCACAAATATGTGTGTAATCGAAATTATTAATCATAAATTTTCAGCACGAAATTATAATTATTAGTCATAAAAATATAATTATTGCTCATAAATCAACCGTAAAAATCTATATATTACGCTTGACGAGTTAAAATTATGATTAATAATTTCAAATTTTATTATATGTAATAATTTCAAATGCACAATATGTCGCATAGTAACTTTTCAGGATACCGTAAAAATAACAGGCAATATAATCATTATAATCACGAATGTTTTTATTGCAGATCATGGAGTAAGTGCCGATATGGTCGTGGATTCAGGCATAACAGATATCTTCATAGGAAACGGCGAAATTGAAATATATTTTTATAGACAAAATAATTTCAATCGCTTGACTTTTGTGCAGAATTATTGTATAATATTCTCATAAAATTTAATTTGTGTTTAAGATATTGATATGGAAGGAAGATGATATTTATGTACAAAACACAAAAAATAATAACAACAATCATAGTTATATTCGCAATAATATTCAACTCATTCCCCGTGCTTGCCACGGCGGGTATTAACTCGAGTGGCATAACGATTTTATTGGACGGCGAAAACATAGACTTCGACATCCCGCCGTTTATCGAAAATGGACACACATTCGTACCATTCAGGGCAATTTTTGAGGCGTTTGGATTATCAGTGCAATACTATGAGGATTCCGAGCAAATCTATGCGACGTTACGAACAGACAAAAATTCGCTAAAATACTGGATAGACCTAAAAGAGAATACAATATCGTGCGAAGGAACCGAATACGACCCTGATACTTTGGTCGAGAGCACAGTAGTCGCGGGCAAAATGGAAGCAAAAAAAATAGGCACCGTGATGTTCCAGAAATCAATTGAGCTGAGAAACGTATCTGGTCGTACCTTTGTACAAGCGAGAGTCGTCGCGGAATCGCTGGGGTGCAAGGTTGATTGGGACGAAAGTACAAAAACGGTGATAATAGACTCTGAAAATGCTGTGATTGTCAGCGACCAGCAGGGTGATCTGCCGTCCAAAGTGACGCTGGACCGTTCGGGTATAGCTGAAGTGAGAGCGGCGAAATATAAGGCAACAGAAGATGAACTGGCTAACTCGCTTAATGAAGCCAGGGTCAGGAATGGACTTCCTGCACTTGAAAAAGACGAGAAACTGACTGAAGCGGCTCGGTTAAAAGCTACGGAAATGGCTGAAAATCATGTAACAGACTATCCTGATGATATAAAAGAGTTTATAGAAGCCAATTACGGTCAATTCACAGCATATTCCTGTAACTATGCAATAGGCATCGCGACGGCGGCGGAAGTTATGGATAAATGGCAGAATTCACTGTATAACCTAAATAAAAATGTGACATTAATCGGCGTAGGCGTGGCAATGGCAGCTGACGGCACAATGTACTGGACTTGCATTAGAGTAAAACCATTCGGTGACTCGGAGAAAACAGCACTCGAAGATGAAGTGCTGCGGCTCATAAATGCAGAACGTATAGAAAACGGACTGAATCCCGTTATAAAAAACAATGATTTGGCAAAGGTTGCCCGTATGAAAGCTCAGAATAATGTGGATAACAGTAATTATTCGCACGAATCAGTTACATATGGCAGCGCGGAAGAGATGGTTGAAAAGTACGCTAAAAACGTTAAGTTTTCAGGTGAAAACTTAGAACTCGGCTCAGGTACGCCCGAAAAAGTAGTCCTTGTGTCGTGGTGGAACTCTCCCGGACATAAATCTATTATGATGGGAAAAGATTCTAACTGTGCAGGAGTGGGCGTCGCGATGACAGATGACGGAGATTATTATTGGGTGTTGATCACAGGCATTCATTAAATAATAAAAAATAATCTTCACTATAAAAATAAAATATAATAGCAAAGCGAGCGGTTTATTTAACATAGACCGCTTGTTTTATTTCACACAAAATCCAAATAAAATTGAGGAGAATCACGATGAATAATATATTCAAAAAAATAAACTACAAAAAGATAATACCGATTGTGATAGCAGTATTTATGATACTGCCGATAATACCAAAAATATTGCTGCCCGTTTGGGGAGCGGACACTATCCATATTTTGAGCCATGATGTGGGAGCAAATCCCATCGGCATAGCATACGGCGGTAGTCAAATCCATACATCGGACGGATATTACCTCGCAAATGGGGTGGAGTATCCGGCATATTGTCTTGACCCGTCCAAACCCGGAGCTGGCGAAGTAGGCGCATATGATGTCATAGTGTCGGACAGCATAACCGATCCTAAAGTTTATGGCATTGTGCTGGCAGGGTTTCCGTACAAAACCGCCGCAGAACTCGGGGTCGGCAACGATTGGGACGCTAACCTTGCGACGAAACTGGCATTACGTGCATATATAAACGGCTGGAACGTGAACAGTTTTTCAGTGTACGGAACTGACTCAAGCGGCGAGTATGCACAGGTACTGACTGCGATAAAAAATATATACAACGCGGGAGTACAGAACACAATCATACCGCCTGCGCCGTCTGTCACAGTAACTGCAAACGGCGGAAGCAATACAGTAATAGACGAAGGCGATGTTTTTTCAAAAACATATGCGGTCACGGCAAATGTGACTATAAAAAGCTATACTGTTACGCTTCCGTCAAATGCTCCGGCAGGAACTCAAATTACTGATATAGACGGAAACCCGAAAACGACGTTTGCTACGGGTGAAAAGTTCAAGATAATAATCCCAAAAGCAAGCGTAACATCGTCGGGGTCAATAAAATTGGATATTTCTGGTGAGGTAGCGAATCAGACGCTTTTATACGGAGCAGCCGTCAATTCGGCGAATCAGGATTACGTGATCACAGGCGCTCCGGTTACATTCAAAGATGCCAACGCATATGCGGAATACAGTGTTGAAGAAACTACCACGCCTGCGCCGACAACACCTGTTGAACCAACGGAACCAACGACTACTCCCCCGACTACAACGGATACACCTCCAACAACTGAACCTGCTCCACCTCCTCCAGGCAAATTGGACATCATAAAGTTAGACGCGGACACAAATAAACCTCTGCCAGGAGCGGTATTCGAGATACGCAATTCCGCAGGCAGTGTCGTCGCTGTTTCGGCAACAGACGGTTCCGGCAAAATATTGCAGAGCTTGGAGTCCGGATTTTACAGTGTGACTGAGATAACGCCTCCGACTGGGTACGCTTTGGATGTAAATCCGCACAAAGACAATATTGTCATCCGTTCCGACGAAACCACAACAGTGACTTTCACAAATAAAGCACTTGCTACCCTGGAAATCACGAAAGTGGACGCGGACACAGGCGAATTGCTGGCGGGCGCAACCGTAAGAGTGGCAAAAGACGGCGGTTCGGATTTTGTCGATGTTACCACGAATTCGCTCGGAGTTGCCGTACTCAAAGATATACCGGACGGAACATATACGGTAACGGAAATTATCGCGCCTGCGGGGTATGCGTTGGATGGCACTCCGCAGATAATCGTGCTTGAAGCGGGCAAAACGGCGGCAATCACGCTCAAAGATAAGGTGAAACCCGGAATAGTCGTGAAAAAGTATGATGAAAATACTGGGCTTGTGTTAGCAGGCGCGGAATTTTCCATCGCGAAAATGGGCGGGCAAATCATATACGAGGGTATGACCGACGAAAACGGCGAAATCCGCGTCGAAAACTTGGATTCCGGGTGGTACGCCGTGACGGAAATTGCCGCTCCTGCCGGGTATCTGAAAGCGACAGAGAGTAAAAATGTATATCTCGACGATAGCAAATCGGTCACGGTCAAGTTCGATAACCGCTTACGCCCGTCGCTGAAAATCGTCAAACTTGACGCAGACACAAATCAGCCGCTCGCTGGAGCCAAATTCTGTGTGAAAGCGACGGAAGGCGATACTGTGTCCGAATATGTGACGGATGACAGCGGCACTATTGTGATACATGATTTAGACGAAAAAATATACAGCATATGGGAATCCGATGCGCCCTCAGGGTATCTCTGTGACGGCGAGCACAAAGATATACAGTTAGCATGGGGCACAACGAAAACGCTGGTTTTCACGGACAAATCCAGACCCAAATTGGAGATTGTCAAACTCGATGAAACAACAAAACAGCCGCTTGCCGGAGCTAAATTCCGCGTTACCGCGACGGAAAGCTCAACAGTATCCGAATACATCACCAACGATCAGGGGCGTATTCTCATTGACAATCTGAACGAGGAGATTTACAGCATAGAGGAAATTTCGGCTCCTGCCGGCTATCTTCTCGACCCACAACATAAAGACATAAAACTTGAGGCAGGTCAGACAAAAACTGTCATTTTCACGGACAAAGCGCGTCCAAAGATAGAAATCCAAAAAATAGATTCGGTCACAAAACAGCCGCTCACAGGCGCCACATTCAGACTTACCAGGACCGATAATCTCACGGTCTCGGAATATACCACAGATTCGACAGGCAAAATTTTGGTTGACAATTTGGATGAAGCGGTATATACTGTAGAGGAAGCCACCCCGCCTAACGGCTATATCAGCGAAACCCAGAAAAAGGATATACAACTGCGATGGGGCGAAACGTCAACGCTCGTGTTTGAAAACACCCGCAAGCCAACGCTGGTTATCGCCAAAGTTGACGGCTTATCATACAGACCGATTCCAAGCACTTTCTACAGAATACAATACGAATCCGCAAACGGCGGAATTATCACTTTAGGCACATACAAAACGGACCAGAACGGAAAGATAATCATACCAAAAGTTGAGCCGGGGTGGTACATTATAACAGAGGTTTTGCCCGCTTCCGGCTACGCGAAAGCGTCGAATCCGGTCACGCGCAAATACCTTGCTCCAGGCGAAAATGCCTATCTGCCGGACGAAATAGCAGCAGCCAACATCCCATTTGTGATGTTAGAAAATCTGAGTGATAATAGTGATGCAGTAAATTATTCAAGCACCGACGGCGGACTTGTTCTGCAGGGCGAGAGCGACGGAACAGGCACACAGAACATCGCTATGTTAGGCGAGACCGTTACTTCCGGCGATGATTATATCGACGGCGAGGCCATAATCAACTACCCGCTCAACAGCATAGTGCTCAAGAAAGAAAATGCTGTCACAGGCGAACTGCTGCCTGGGGCAATATTCGAACTACGCCAGGTCACAGGCGAAATATCCGGTACTTCCGGTACTGTCATTGGGCATTATGTGACAAATAACTCAGGAATTATCGTCATTACAGGGCTTGACGCCGGGACGGGTTATATTGTTGAGGAGGTCATGCCTCCGGAAAACTATCTGCTGTCGGAGAACAGTCAGCAGCAGGCATGGCTGAAAGCGGACGGCACATCAGTCGTTGAACTGACGTTTTCAAACTATCCTTACGGTAATCTGCTCGTCATAAAAGTCGATGCGACCACAGGAAAGCCTCTTGCGGGTGCGCGGTTCAAAGTGACGGACGGTACCGGAGCCGTCGCAGGCAGCACAAACGGCGAGTTTGTCACCGATGCGAACGGGCAGTTTTTGGTATCAAATCTGAAGCCCGGAAGCTATGTTGTGACGGAACTCGAAGCACCGCAAGATTATGCTATAGACACCACGCCTCAGACTATTCACGTCGGCACAGACGGCAAAACGTACACGCTCAACTTCAAAGACCAGCCGTTCGGCGGATTGATTATCACCAAACGCGACAGCGTGACAAAAGAACCGCTGGCAGGCGCACAGTTCCAGATAACCGACTCTCATGGTGCGTTTGTCGGCGATTCAGCGAATGGATTATATACCACCGACGCGACGGGCACAATCAAACTCGACCATATAAAGACGGGCGCATACATAGTGACGGAAGTCAAAGCGCCGACCGGATATTTGACTGACAACATTTCGCAGACTGTTCAAGTCGAATACGGCACGATAAAATCAGTAGATTTTTATAATCAGCTACTTGGCGGACTTCTCATAAAAAAATATAACAGTGTAACAAAAGAGCCGCTTGCAGACGCTATCTTCAAAGTGACTGATATACAGGGAGTGGTAGTCGGCACATCTGACGGACTATACCGTACCGATGAAACTGGCACTATATATATTTACGGATTGAAACCAGGCGGATACCGAATTCAAGAAATGCAAGCACCAAGTGGATTTTTATTAGATAATACTGCGCAAACTGTGCAGATACTGGACGAAAAGATGTACTCTTTGGAGTTTTTCGATCAGCCAGTCGGCAGTTTACAGATACGCAAATTTGATTCGCAATCTAAACAACCGCTTGCGAACGCGAAGTTCAAAGTCACGACGCAGGATGGGCGATTTATCGGCGACTACACAACAGATGCTACCGGATATATTCAAATCCCGAATTTACTTCCGAATTTCTATGTCGTAGAAGAAGTAAGTGCGCCAAGCGGATATTTAGCCGATTCTACGCCGCAAACAATCGAATTGAAAGTCTATAATGTAGCAGTCTCTGACTTTTTCGACAATCCTATGTCAAGCATTATTATAAAGAAATTCGATTCCGTGACAAAAGCTCCGCTTATGGGAGCGAGATTCAAAATCACAAAGAAAAGCGGAGAAATTGTCGGAGATTATAATACAGATTCAAATGGACTCATTCAGATTGATAATCTTGAACCCGGATGGTACAGCGCGACGGAAATCTCCGCGCCTATGGGATATAAGACTTATGATGTCGCACAGGATTTTGAGATAACGAACACAAAAACGGTGACATTGGAGTTTCCAAACGAAAAGCTGACTTCGCTCATCATAAAGAAAATTGACGAATTCGCAGGTGTCCCGCTCATCGGAGCTCAATTCTCAGTCGAAAAACAAAACGGCGAACGGGTCGGCGAGTACACAACCGATAACACGGGGCTGATAAACATTCCGACACTTGACCCTGATTGGTATGTCGTGAGGGAGACCAAAGCACCGGAAGGTTATCAGCTGAACGAAACACCGCAAACTGTCGAAGTAAAAACCGCCGTGCCTACCATTGTGACGTTCACTGACCGTCCTCTTTCGGGGATTGAGATTATCAAGACTGATGCTGTAACAAACGCGCCGCTTTCAGGAGCTACATTTACGATAGAGCGCGACAACGGTGAACGCATTGGAGTGTATAAAACCGATATATCCGGTAAAATCATTGTCCCCGGTTTATCTGAGGGAACATATGTTGTGTCCGAAATGATTGCTCCTATGAATTACATTTTAGACGAAACACCTAAAACAGTCATAGTCAAAGCAAATAAACTGACGACAGTAGAATTTCAGAATAACCCCAAATCAGGACTGCAGATTGTCAAAATGGACGCGAATACCAAAAACCCTCTCAAAGGAGCGAAATTCACGATATACCGCATGGACGGCGGAGTTGTCGGCAATTATGAAACAGACGGCAATGGCGTTATTATAATCGGTCAGCTTGAATCCGGGTGGTATAAGGTTGCGGAAAATAAAGCGCCGGATGGGTATCTGCCCGACGATACTCCTCAGGATATACAGGTTACAAGCGGGCAGTTTATAAAACTGACGTTTGAAGATAAGCCGCTTGCGTCGCTGCAAATCAAGAAGATAAACGAGGTCACAGGCGCGCCGCTTGCGGGAGCACAGTTCAACGTCACCAAGCAGAACGGCGAGTATATAGGAGATTATACAACTGATAATGACGGATTCATCAACATTCCCATATTAGCTCCGGGGTGGTATGTTGTGACGGAAACTCGCCAGCCATCGGGATATATTCTCGACGCGACGCCAAAAACGGTCGAGGTAAAAACATCTGTGCCCACTGTCGTCACGTTCAGCAACAAACCGATGTCGGGTCTGCATATATTGAAACTCGACAGCGTAACGCGAGAGCCGCTCGAGGGCGTGGAATTCCTCGTGTCTAAGATGAACGGAGAGCGAATTGGCACATTTAAAACAGATAAATCCGGCTCCATATATATTGCCGACCTCGAAAGCGGATGGTATGTCGTGCAGGAAATCAAGGGGTTAGACAAATACCACATCGACCCTACCCCGCGAAATATCGAGATAAAATGGGGCAATCCGGTCGTCATGGAGTGGACGAACGCACCCTATTCGGAACTGCTCATCAAGAAAACAGCGAAAGGTACAGATACCCCCCTCGCTAACGTCGAATTCATGGTGACAAAATTCAACGGCGAACAGGTCGGCACTTTCATGACAGACAGCTCAGGACAGATTACGATTGAGGGGCTCGACGAGGGCAGCTATTTTGTAAAAGAGACCAAAGCAGTAACAGGATTTGAGTTGGACGAAACAGCGTATGAAGTCAGGATAAACGACGGCAAACGCACCACGCTCGAACTCGAAAACACACCGCTTGCCTCAGTCATCATACGAAAAATAGACTCCGAAACCGGCAAGGGTATATACGGCGTGAAATTCCTGCTGTACGACGGTCTTGACAATCCCATAGGGCAATTTATCAGCGACGACCAGGGTTATGTGTGGATTGACCGCAAGCTGCCGGAGGGCAAATACAAACTCCGCGAACTGGAGACAGTAGCAGGATATGTGCTGGACGATATGCCGCGCACATTCTACGTTTCCGCAGGGCAGACTACCGAAATCACATTCGAGAACTCGCCCGCTAAGGGGCAGATTCTCATCACGAAGCGTTCTGCAGATTACAATGAAATCACTGAATTTGCCGCAGGTTCGCTGCTGTCCGGAGCTACATTCGAGATAGTGGACACGACTGGCAATGTCGTAGACAAAGTGACATCAGACTCAAAAGGCGTCGCGGCATCAAAACCGCTGCCGTTCGGCGTGTACTTCATCAGGGAAATCGTCGCTCCTAAGTTCTACGCCGTAAACACAAAGGAAATATGGGCTGAAATCAAACACAACGGCGATATTGTGAAATTCGAAGTGCTTGACGCGAGCGTTACACTCGACGTGACAATCCGCAAAGCTGCACAAAGCCAGATTTCGCCCGGTGATACGCTTATATACGATATATTCGGAGTACAGAACAATTCGTCAGTTACATTACAGGATTTCTATATACACGATAGGTTGCCGACCGACGCGACAAGACCTGTAAAAATCATCACAGGCACGTATTCGGAA
>WQYZ01000161.1 GCA_009780985.1 Oscillospiraceae bacterium
ACGCCTGGCTCGCTGCCGTCGTATTCGGTTATATTCTGGTCTACATATGCCGGGTCTGCTCTGTCGGTTTCTGAAACGGGCATGTAGTATTTCGACCCGCCCATTCCCCATTGCCAGTATTTGTGAAAATCGGCGGGCGTATCGCAGATGTCAGCCTGCCCGTCGGGTATATGCGGCTCCCATGTTGTTTTGTCGTCTATATTCGCCGTAGATATCAGAGATTCAGCAAGATTATCAGGATTGGGTATCCATATACCATTATTCTGTTCTCCTTTGAGTCCCGCGCCTTTTCCGATTTCCATGTATTCGTCCAATCTGATACGGACGAAGATAGGCGTTTTACCCCAGTTCTCGATGTAAACGTCTTTTTGGTGATGCCCGTGTCCGTCACCGTCGTGGTCGAAATCGTCGTGTGTTGTGCCGCCTGGGTGACTGCCGTCGCCTGCAAATTCGTTTACCACATTTTGAGAGAAGTTCACCCATGCAAACGTTCCTGCTGTAATCAGTACAACAGCTATTAATACTGATAATATTACTTTGATTTTTTTATTCATTTTTGCTTTCTCCTTAAACTAATTTTTTGTTTAGCGATGTTTGATAAATAGTAAGTCAGAACATCATTGTGATTGAAATAAATTATTATTGATTTCATACATATTTATTACAGCCTTTCTGCGTTATTTCCGCAATTATTAAATCATGTTGAAATATATTTAATCAAATCCGCATCTAATTCTGTTGCGCGCTTACCGAATCAGACAGCTGTGATTTATTTAAATCTTAGGATTTTTAAGATATTTTTCCGAATCCGGGGAATTATCCGATTTAATTCTTTTAACTCTTTTACTCTTTCTGCTAAGACGTAATACCCGGTCAAATGCGCCGTTTTTTGTGAGAGTGTTTTTTACCCACCGTATTATTTTGTATACATACGACTCGCTTATCCCATAATCGCTGCCTATCTGAAAGTAGGTCCGTTCCTCCCGCCAGTATTCTAACGACAGCATCAGCATATCTTCTACGCTTAGTTTATTCGCCCGTCCGCCTTTCTTCTTTTTTTCTATCTGCGCCTTTTTTAATATTTCCGACATTTTTTCAAATGTGTATCGATTTACGCCGTTCAACCTCCGGAATTGTCTTTCAGTCAGTTTTGTTGTTTCTATATATACCATTTTCATATCACATTTTCCTTTTTGTGATTTTATATCGTTTTTCGGCTTTTGGGTTTGGAAAGAATTTTATTCCTATCTGTATTTTATCACTTTAAATTTTTAACCGATACACCCAAAAGGGTAAAAATAGTCTTAAAAAAACATAAATTCAAAGAGAACAATTTAATACGAAAAAACCACTGGCTGCCCAGTGGTTTTAGTTTGGTTAGCTATATATTATTTTACATCTTTTTTGTTTTTTTCCGTATATAGCTAAGATTATATCTTTTACAGAATATAAAAAGAGAAATTTGAATGATTATTTGTATTTTATCATTTTTAAAATTTGACGGCTACACCCAAAAGGATAAATATTAGCTTAAAAAATTTATAAATTCAAAGAGACTAATTTAAGCGGTTTATTCGACTAATTTTTTTTCGATTGCGATCCGAATGGCATCCACATTGTTATTTGCGTCCAGTTTAATGTATATCGATTGCAGTATTTTTTTAACGGTATTAATAGACAAATACCTGTTTGCCGCTATTTCTTCGCGGGAGAGACCGTGATATAGGTCATTTAGCACCTCCTGCTCCCGTTCGGATAACTGAATGTTATCTTTCATATTTTTATCTTTTTTAAATGAATTCCTGATAAAAGCAGTCTTCTTTGAGTAAATTGAGGCTTTACGCTCAATCGTTTTAAGCCATTCTTCCGGAATAACACAGCCGGGTTGATTTGAGGCGGCAACTGTTAACAGATGTATATTTTTTCCAAGTTCGATAAAAGGCATTTCAAATTCGCCTTGGAACGACAGTTGATACGCTTTTTGGAAAGATTTCATCGCTTCAGTAATATCGCCGGTCTTGAACTGCGCGACGGCAGTCAGCAATGAAAGCGTTAACTCGCCGAATAAAAACCGTTCGTGCGGCTCTCTCGGGTAAGAATTACATAAAACTGCAAGCGCCTGAGTATATTTTTGGGAAGCGATATAGTATTTAACGCTTACAATCAACTCCCTTATAGGAATACGGACTTCAGACGTAGTTTCTTTTTCATCCATAACAAGCCATGACGGTACCATTTCCGGAAGCCCCGTCTGAACATAAAACAAGCCGGTAAATAAATCATAAAGCAACTGGCGGCTCCAAAAATCAGGATTATCCAAATGCTCGCGCAGTTGTTTTAATATTTCTTTCGTCAACGAATAATCTCCTTCATAAATCGCAATCCGGAACAGATATTGTTCCGTCATTGCCTCAATACTGTATTGTTTTTTCTCACGCGCTTTTAATATCGCGCCGTGAGCGTAACTTCTTGCCGTATCAAGCTGATTTTTTATAAAAGCAAATTCGCATGCGACAAGATCCTCATAACCGCAATACATATTATGATAGGTTTCCGCGATGTTTACGGCGGTTTCTCTTGCGGCGTCAAGAAATTTATCGAATTCCGACCTTTCCGCGCCTTCCCCTACCACGCAGGCAAAAGATCGGACATCGGCTACGGTATAAGCGCCTGTTATTTTTACAGGAGATGAGGAGGATAATTTAAAATATTCCGCCGCCTTTTTTGTGTACATCGGAGAGTCATATTTATGTGTAATAGTGCAGATATATGTGTCGATATAAGCCAGGGTGCTGTAAGTAATATAGAGGAGGTATAAAGAGAACGGCGTATCTGAAATTTCCCATTTTCTGATAACGTTTAAAGAAAATTCTCTGGCATCTTCAAACCTGCCCATACCAATAAGAAAAATAGGTATAAAATAATTCTTTAACAATAAAACGCTACGGTTGTTTTTTTCTTTATTATCCGGGTCCAATTTTTCCAGAATATTCAGGAAATATTCGCAGGCGTCATACGGCATCTTAAACGGATATGAAAGGAAAACTTCAAGCATACGCTCAAACTGGCGCGATTTCGCGTAGTATTTAATGGCATTCATGTAAAAATTATTTTCACTGCACCACTGTGCAGCCCAACGGTATGTATCCTGTTTTTCTTCATAAGAAAAAACGTGCTGCTTACTTTGTAAAAATTCAAGATATAACGGATGGATTCTATAATCGCCAATAAAACTGTCAAACCACATGAACGATGTTAGCTGCGGTGTTCTTTGTATAAATGAAGCGTCGCCGAAAATTTCATGCAGCGGCGTCAACGGCACACTGGATACCAATGATAATTTTACCAGATTTTTTTGGACGCTTTCGGGAAAATCGTTAAACGCCTCAGTTTCCAGCAGTTTAAAAATGTTTTGTTTCATAGTTTCAAGCGCATGGTTAAGATTATTAGGTATTTTTTTTAAAACAAGGGAAAGCAGATTGATTGCCAGCACCCAACCTTTGGTGGCGCCGATAAATTGGGGAAGATTTTTCGCAGCAAAGGGAATGCCGCGCTGTTTCAGGAAATCTGCGATTTCTTTTTCCGTAAAACGTAGTTCATCTTCCGTTACAATGCCGGCTTTTCCTCTGGAGAATAAGGAGACGGCATTGATTTCGGGTTCCTGTCTGGAAATGATAATCATGCAAATGCCGGGGATTTCCAAATATGCACAGCGTTCCGCGAAAATCAGTGCCTGTTTGGAATATATCACATGGAAGTCGTCCAATATAATAAACGTTTTATTCGAATGGCGCCTTGTACTTTTAAGAATTTCGGCGAACTGCTTAAAACGTGCGAGCGTTTCTGGAAAGCCGAACTCACGCAATTTGGCGGCTAATTCCGGATTGTCAAGTGAAATATTATATGTAATGCTCTCCCAATAGTGAAAACCTATATTGTCGTTTTCGGTAAGTTGCAGCCACCGGACAACGACGTCTGTCTGTTGTTTAATATAATGATACACAGCTTGTGTTTTTCCATAGCCTGCGCCAGCAATCACATAAACCAGCTTGCGGCGTATTAATCGGTCAAAGAGTCTGTCAATCCGGTGACGCGGCACATAATTCTCTGTAAAAAGTGAATTATATAAATTAATTTCATTCGGGTTATCCGCCATATATAAACCATTCCTTTATTATTTCAACGTTTTCTGCATTTAATTATAAACCGATAAACAAACGCATTTAACGTACAAATTAAATAAATGTTCTCAAATCATGGAAGCGCAAATTAAGCGCAAAATTATCCTTTAGTATAAATAATAATTTGATAAAGAAAAACACTTGCAAAAAGAAGATGAATGGTTTATAATTAATTATAATGTATAAAATAATGAAATAAACAGGTTTGATTTATGGTAAATAATCCGAATACATACCGCATCGACGACTCAAATCATCTGATTCGTCCGCGTATCAATACGCTTTTAGCAAATGCGGCAAATAATCCTCTCATAACCATATGCGCCGGAGTGGGATGCGGTAAAACGCAAGCGGCTTCTGATTTTATACGGCAGCAGAAGATTCCAGCTATGTGGATGCAGTTTAACGAACGCGATAATATTGCTTCTCGTTTCTGGGATAATTTCACCGATGCAATCGCACAGTTAGACGTTACCCTTTCAGAAGAATGCAGAAAACTTGAATTCCCCGATACAACAGATAAATTGAGTCAATTTATATTTTTTATAGATCGCAGTGTAACAAACAGACCTTGCTTTATAATTATAGACGATTTTCACCTTGCATGCGAACCGGTCGTGATCCAATTTATAGAGCGGATTTTAAATGAATTACCGCGTACCAGAACCATGGCACTAATTTGCCGTGAGTTGCCGAAAATCAATATTAAGGCTCTGCAACTCAAGGGTTTTGTTCCTGATATATCTGAAAAGGATTTGAACTTTACCGAAAGCGAATTAACGGAGTATTTTATACAGCAGGGATTACCTGCCGACAGGCATACTATATATGAAGTATTTAAAGATACGGGAGGATGGGCTTTCGCCGTAAATCTTGTTGTGCGGTCGCTTAAGAGAATGCCGAACTATTCCGGATATGTTAAAACTGCGCTGAAACAAAATATTTTTGAACTGATGGAGGCGGAAAGTTGGGATGCCCTTTCAGAGCGGTTTAAACGCTTTTTAGTACGCCTTTCGCTGATAGATCACCTTTCCGCAGAGCTGGTCGGCATTTTATCGGTCCGGGATGATAGTTTAATGACTGAGTTAAGACAGGAGAGCGCCTATATACATTTTGACATTTATGGAGGCGTTTATCAGATCCACCATTTATTTTTGGATTTTTTACGCACAAAACAGGATATTCTTACGAACGAGGAAAAGCGTGAAACCTATAAAGCGGCGGCGGATTGGTGTAAACAAAACAATTTTAAAATTGACGCGCTCGGCTATTATGAAAAGATTGAGGACTACGAATCAATCGTTTCTATTCTTTGGGAATTTCTTGAGAATCCGACATACGATATTTCGTTTTACGCAGCGAGTATCTGCGAACGTGCGCCAGCGGCAACATTTGACCGTGTGGAATTTTTCGCTGCTGTGCATTTGTACGCGCTGCTTCGTTTAGGCCGTTGGCAGGAATTTTCCGCACTCGCTGGTACTTACGAACAAAGGTTTATCTCTTTGCCCGAAGATGATAATTTTAGAAGTCATTCATTAGGCGGCATATATTTTGTTTGGGGTCATATGCGGCTCATTATGAGTATTACAGATGATTGCTATGATTTTAATACGTATTACATAAAATCTGCAAATTACTTTATAAAATCGCCTGCGGAACAGATCCAAAAATTCGTATCCCCACTCGGAATGTGGGTCAGCGCGGTAGGAACCGCCAGAGTCGGCGCACTTCAGGAATTTTCAGAAGCCGTTACCAGAACTATGAAATGGCTGTCCCAATGTTTTAATGGCGTGACAGGTGCTGATGAAATATGCAAAGGCGAGCTTATGTTCTATCAGAACGATCTTCGTGCGGCAGAGTCCTTTTTCTTTAAAGCGCTGGAGTTGGGACAGAAATACAGACAGTTCGAAACCATTCGAATGGCTCTGCTCTATATCATGCGCATAGGAATTATACAAGGAAACCATGCAGAATTTGAGCAGGCGTTAAAAAAAATAGAAGCATTACTGGATGAAGAAAATTATCGCCGCCGCTTCGTTATATATGATATTGCTTTAGGCGGATATTACTGCATACTTCGACAGGCTGAGATGATTCCCGATTGGCTTAAAAGTGAGTTCGCGCCGTATGGTCACGCATATTCTATCGAAAACTTTGGGAATCAGATAAAAGCGCGCTACCATTATCTGACAAGGAATTACATGCCCTTGCTGTCGTATATAGGCGAATTGAAGCGGCGCAAATCAATTCTATTCGGTCGTATAGAGATGCTGGCAATGGAAGCCTGCGTACATTATCAAATGAAAAACAAAAAGCAGGCTTTCGACGTTTTCAAAGAAGCATATGAGGCGGCGGCACCAAATGATATTCTGACGCCGTTTATTGAGTTTGGTAAAGATATGCGGACGCTTACTACAGCTGTTTTGAACGAACATATAGCGGGTATTTCAAATTCATGGCTGGAGATGATCAAGCGTAAAGCAACTTCATATGCGAAGAACCAGTCCAAGTTTATTGCCGAATATAATAAGAGTAATGGTATTAATAAAGAACTGACCGTGCGCGAAAATGATATTTTGCGCGATCTTTATAACGGGCTCTCGAGATTGGAAATTGCCAGTCAGCGCAATCTGTCAGTCAGCACGGTTAAAACGATCATAACGAGTATTTACGAAAAGCTAAATGTAAATAAAATATCCGACCTCGTCCGTGTTGCAGCCGAGCAGGGTTTAGTATAGATTTATGGTTATTTGTTCTGCGGCATGTTATTCTAACAAGAACAATTCTGGATACAGTAATCAAGAATTTCCTTAACAGCAAACCAAACAAAAATGAAAGTGAGTTCCGGCGGTGTATGCATAAACCTTTTGCCCGCTAAAGACCGTTATGAAATGTACATAAATTTATCAAATAATTAAAATTAAAAAGATAGGAGCGTTCCAATGTATAAATCATTAAACTCCGGTAATGTGAATATACAGGCAAACGGATTTGCCCAAACCCTTGCGTTGGCTCGTAATCATGGCTTCGGCGCGGTAAGCTATAATCCGGTTTCATTAGAAACTGAAAGAATTGACGCTTTTCAAGCCTTAGACCTGATGGGGCAGTACGGCGTAATCATTTCAGATTTTGGTCTGCCTGTACAGATAACAGGCAAAAATGAATTTAACAAGAGTTTCCCCATGTTGGAGCCTATGGCTCGTGCGGCTTCCCGGCTGGGCATACGCCGCTGCTGTACATGGATGCTGAGTTTTTCCAATGATTCCGAATACGCCGAAAATTTTAAACGGCATACCGATATGTTTCGGCTCATAGCGGAAGTGTTAGACGAATACGGTATTTTGCTCGGCGTCGAATTCTTAGGACCAGCGTCTATCTCTAATTCCGGAAAATATCCGTTTATCCATACCCTGAAGCAACTGATGGAATTATGCGGCGCAGTCGGCACGGATAATATGGGCGTTCTGCTTGATGCGCACCATTGTTATTGTTCCGGCTTAAAAGGCGGGGAATTTACGCAGTATATTCGTAACGAGAGGGAGATTGTGCTGGTGCATTTAAACGATGACGCACCAGGTATACCATTGGACGATATAAAAGACTCGCCCCGTTATTACCCCGGCGAACAGGGCGGCGGCGGTAACGATTTACATGGATTTATGGGTGCCTTGAAGCAGATAAAATATACCGGTCCGGTTGAACTGGAACCTTTCAGCGAAACTTTAAAAGAGATAAAAGATAATGAACAAATTGCGAAAATAATATCTGAGAGTATCAATTCCGTATGGATTTCATGAATCCGCAAAAATTCGGTTGATTCGCTTTTTATTGCGTAATTTTTAAAATAATCAATCAAACATCAAAAACTAAATCGATACGGCACATTCCTTGCTTTTTCCGAATATCTCTTTTTGATGTATAACACCGCATTTCGACAATATTATACCATTTTCTATTAGACTTTGTTCATATAATTTTTACTCACTCAAAATCCCTGAATAAATTAATAACATACTATTGACACGGATATGTTTTTATGATATAATAATTTTAGATAAGTATACAAGAATTTAATAGCAATTAATAATGAGGTGTGACTCAGCTTGGTAGAGTGCTTGGTTTGGGACCAAGATGCCGCAGGTTCAAATCCTGTCACCTCAACTGCCGAAACACAAGGAAATATGCGGGATTTGCGTATTTTCTTGTGTCTTCTTTTTTGTCATAATATGGCAATATCTACAGTCAATCTACAGTTTTTCTGGACTACCTAATATCTGCAAACCTATGCTAAAAGTCTTTTCTAAACTTTTAGCGTTTGCCTGTTTGCGTTGAGGCGAAATATGCGTATATATGTTCCCAGTTGTTCCTATGTCAGCGTACCGCAGCCATTCCTGCACGTCTTTCAAATCCCAGCCCTTGTCGTGCAATATGCTGGCTGTGCTGTGCCCATATGGTATAATAACGCTAAAACCAGAACCCGCAAAAATACAGGGTTTCGCGGTTACAGCGTTATTTTTTCACTCTTTTCCCAAACAAAATCAACGCGGATTTTTATGCGATATAACCCCATGTTTCATTAACGCTAAAAAATCTGCAATTTATGAACAGACTGAGCAAAGTTCAGTAAGAAAGGCAGGAAACCATATGGGCAAAACAATCGTGATCACGAACAGAAAAGGTGGCTGCGGAAAAAGCTTCACCACCGCAAGTCTCGGCGTCGGGCTTACCCGGCACGGCAAAAAAGTCCTGATGATTGACGCGGATAGTCAACACTCGCTGACGGTCAGCTTAGGAGTGGCAGAGCCGGACAGAATTCTCGTCACACTCGCGACGGTGATGAACAACATCATCAACGAAACAGCGTTCGAGCCGACGGCGGGTGTCATCCACCACGCAGAGGGTGTTGACATCATGCCTGCGAATAATAGCTTGACAGGTATAGAACTCGTACTCGCTCCGCTCATCGGACGCGAAACCATACTCCGGCAGTACATCGACAAAGTGCAATCTCTGTACGATTATCTTATCATAGACACTGCGCCAACCCTTGATTTACTGACGGTGAATGCACTTGCGGCGGCGAACAGCGCAATAATCCCCGTTGCACCGAAGTTTCTCGACGCAAAGGGGTTAGAACTACTTTTGAAAAGTATAGCACAGATACGCAAGGTTGTCAATCCGAATCTCACAATTGACGGCATACTCCTGACGATGGTAGATAAACGACCCAATTTCACTAAAGAAATCATCAATATGATAGAAAAAGCGTACGGCGGGGAAATCCGCATATTCAAAGAGTATATACTGCAGTCAATCCGAGCCGCTGAATCGAGCGCGACGGGCAAATCAATTTTCACTTATGAGCCGAACGGGAGAGTGGCGGCGGCATACGACTCGCTCGTAGGGGAGGTGCTTGACAATGTCTAAGGCAAAGATAACGGGAAATCTTGCTCTCGCGGGTTATAATGACATATTCAGTAGCAGTACGCTTAACATAAGCGGTGAACAAATCATAGAAATTTCGTTATCTGAATTATACCCGCCGGAATTTCATCCGTTTCAGGTAAACGACGATGAATCAATGCAACGTCTTGTACAGAGCGTCACACAATACGGTGTTCGTGAACCGGGGCTTGTACGTCCCTGCGCTAACGGTGGATATGAACTGCTCTGCGGCAACCGCCGTAAACGTGCCTGCGAACTCGCAGACATCGCCACCATGCCGGTAATCGTTCGTGACCTCAGTGACGACGAGGCTGTGATAGCACTTGTCGATAGCAACCTCGAACGGCGCGAAACGTTGTTGTACAGCGAAAAGGCGTGGGCATACCGCGTGAAACTCGAAGCGATGAATCACAGAGGCGCGAAATCGGACACGTTGGGACAGTTGTCAGTTGATATCTTATGTGAACAAACATAGCAACTGCTGATAAAATGGCGACGACAGAAAAGATATATTCGGCGGTGGACAATATAATAACGGCGTTCAGGAAATATTACAGCAATTTATATAACAACAAGATTCTCGACATAGAAACTGACATTACAGCATTCCAGATGATAATGCAACAGGACGGACTGATAGATATTATAAATAAAAAATA
>WQYZ01000162.1 GCA_009780985.1 Oscillospiraceae bacterium
GAGCGTTGAAGCTGATACACAATAACGTTAAAGTCGATAGAGTTTTCAGCATTTACGACCAGTTTGACAAATATATAGAAGCGGCCGAAATCTCCGGCATGAAACTTCCCGACGGGTTATGTAAAATGATGGCGAAAGTTGATAAAATCCACCAAATGAGAAGCGACAGTAAATTATTATATAAAGTGTTTTGTCATAACGACACATTTCAGAATAATATTTTATATGACGGCGACAGGATATGTATCATAGATTGGGAATACTGCGGGTACGGCGACGGATTTTTTGATTTTGCCCATTTTGCCAACTGCATCGGCATGACAGATGAAGACCGGCAGTTTATGGTGAAAACTTACTTTGGTTATTTTGAACCGGAAATATGGGAAATGCTGCGGCAGATGAAGTATATAAGCGACGTATATGACGCTACATGGTATATATTTCATGCCTGCATAACTGACGATGAAAAAACTAAAAATAATTATATCAAAACCGGCAGCGACAAAATTAAAAGTCTTGCGGATTTATAAACCGTACAAAAAACATAATCCAAGCTGTTAAAAACCTGGATATTATATTGGTTTTGTGAAAATAAGCGAAAGAGGTTTCACAATGAAATTGATAAATGGAATACAACAATTTTCGACCCGCTGATTCGACAATTTACTTGAACGCTTTTCTTTTAGCCGATTTCCATTCCTCTGTCAACTGCGAGATTGACTGCTGACGCTGACTGCGCTCATCGCTGACCGCTCTTTTCGCCGCATCATATAAATCTTTGCTCAGCATCCACTTTTCAAGACTTCTGTCCCGTTCGCCGCCGAATAATGCGAACGCAGTCGCGCCCATCGTGTATACATTTGTGATTTCGTCAATTTCCGCGCCGAGTTGAAACTCCTCCGGCGACATGAACCGCGAACTGCCCCACATTCGCCCCATGCTGTTGATGTACGGCGTTTTCGTGTAAAAGTCTACGTCGCATATATAGGTTTTTCCTGCGCTGAAATCATACATGATACTGCCGTCGTAAAAATCGACGGCAACATATCCCCGTTTTACCGCATAAGCGTGGAACGCGAGTATATCGTCAAACACCAGCAGTCTTGTTTCAATCGGCAGTTGCATGAATTTTTCCCGCGATACCGGATACTGTTTGCCCATACACTCTGCATCCGTCCACTCGAATATCATGGCGAAACCGCCGCCGATTTCCTCGGCGTTTATTAATTTTGTAAGTAGTGGGTGAGCCAAATCACGGTAAACGGGAACGGTGCGTTTGAGGTTTGCGATAGCTTCTTCGGTGCTCACGTCAGCGCGTTCTGTAGGCGCACCCGCGAATTTAACGAAGTATTTGTTCTCACCGTCCATTACGCCGAAGCAGATATTGCCGGAATCTTGGTCGTCATATACTTTGAACACTATTCCGTACTTTTTCAGAAATGAAAAATCGAACGGCGATTTTAGTTTATACGGCACACCGTCGGTATATTGTACATGAAAGTCTTTGATATACCATGTCGGCACGGGATTATTCATGTTATCAAACCAGTTCAACACATCCTGCACTTGTTGCATCATAGTGTCAGTTTCAGTTTCACCAAATGAAATAGCCCAAGAAACAGAAGCTAATTCATTACTGGCGATATAGAAAGCAAGCAGCCTGAAAAACTCCAAAGGCGGTTCGCCGCCGAAATAACCGCGGATTTGGCCAGTAGCGAAATAAGGACTTGCCGCCGCACTCCAAACAATACGGTTAAATTCTTCCCATGGGTCGCCGAAATCGTAGCGGTCGAAATCGACGATTATCAACTCGCCATTTTCAATCATCATATTTCCCACATGATAATCGCCATGCTGAAAGCGCTGCGGACGATTTTCCAATAAATGACGGTTCTGCTCAATATATTTTATGAATGTTTCTCCGCCGTCAAATTTTATTGAACAATCGTGATACATTTTTATATTTCTGTCTGCTTTTCGGTTGAAACGAGCCGCCCAGTTTTTCCGGTAAGGTAAAAATTCCACCTCTTTTTCCGGCTCGGGTATTGTGTGCATTTTTCTTACAATTTCTCCGGATTTCAAGCCTAAAACATATTGCTCGGTTTCGGACAGCTTGGGTAAAATAGCTTCTAAATCTGCACCGTCAATCCAGCTTTGGAGCGAATATACGCCGTCATCGCAAGTACCGAACTCCACAGGATTGCACATGGGTATATCAAGCCCTGCAACCTGTTCCATCATTTCAAACAGTGATTTTCTGATTTCATACCGGGAAATCGGCGTAACCCTGAGCAGATACTTTGCTCCGTCTGACGTTGTTACGCAGTATTTTTTATCCTCCGACCAGCCTTTAGATATCGGCTCGATTTTTACGATAGTATCGTAAATTTTTTTGTCTGGCATTGCGCTTCTCCTAATTTATAAATAATCTTTACCTGTCGATATTTTCATGGGTTTCCGAGACTTTTCTGAATCTCCACAACCCAATCAGACTTGATACAACCTTCAGCATTTCTGTCAGCATAGCCGTGTACACTCCTGTATAAAAAGCATATACAGCCCACAATATGCCTGAAATAACCGCAAGAGTTCGTATCACTTTCATATCGTTCTGCCATTGACCGTATAAATTGGCAGTCATACCGGCAAGCGGCAGACAGCTTATCATGCCTGCCCAAGTGAATACAGAAGCCAGTATAATCGCAATTTCAAATATAACAAGCACTGTTTTGCTTGGCTTGAGATTCCGCTTTTTGAAAAAATAAAATACAATTCCGCGCATTACTCCTAATAAAGTCTGCACTGCGCCTGTCAGAGCCATCGTCAGTAAATATTGAATCGCAGCGAATATATTTGAAACTACCTGCATTATCAGCAGATTTTCTTTCGTTCTCATCTGAAAAGACAGTCCGTAGAAAATCAGTGAGACAATACCTAAAATCTGAACAACCCAAAATATCATATTATTTATATTTCGCTTTTTTATTTATATATTAAACTACAAGTATTTACGCACAATAGTATAACCATCGTCTTTGCCGTAATCCGTGAAGCCGCTTTTTTCGTACATTGATTTTGAACCGTGAAAATCATTTTCCTCGCCGTGATTGAATGGATATGCCTCAATATATTCATATCCGTCATCGGCAGCGTCTGAGCTACCTTTTCAAAAAGCTGCGACGCTATCCCTCTGCCACGTAAATCGGGAGCAATACAAAAGCATACGATAGATTTGATTCTTTTGCCTTTCTCCGAATCTTCCCAATTGAAATCAAGATTCACGCTGTCATATGCTTGTTTGTCATTGACATTGCACCAACCTGCTGCTTTCCCGTCATAATAAGCCAGATATCCTTGCATAATTCCATTTTTTATAAAGTTTACAGCGCATTTACGGTTGTGCGCCGCATTTGATTTTGAACAATCCCATGCTCTTTTACTTGCCAATTCGTCATTCCAATGACAACACATACAATAACAGCCCGCCCAGTCGTCGTTATCGGAAAAAGCGGTATTGTCGAAAAAACACAGCCAGTCGTCGAGCAAATCTGCGGATAATTTCTTAATTTCTATATTCATTTACACTATCTCCTATATTTTTTATTTTTATAAATTTATTTGTTACAGTTTCATTTAACGGCACGGCACGAAATTATTTTTGCCTTGCCTATTATTTTACAAAATATTGTAGTTAAATTAAAGCCATTTTCTGTGAATTTTTCTCGCGCATCGAATAACTGGCAACATATGGCAAAGAGTGATTTCGCGCCGCCGCGTGATATGTACCGTAATATAAATAAATTTGGGCTTTTTTGCCATAAAATTACGGTTTATCAAATAAATTTAAATGTTTGCAGATTGTTCATAGAATCTTCGCTTCGCTATATTGACAAAATTCGATTTAAGGAATATAATATATTATATCGAAAAAAATAGATGTGAGGTGGCAAATATTCATGGAAATTAAATATTTAGATAGCGCGCGAGTATTCAAAGCATTTTGCGACGAAAACAGACTGATGATACTTGAAATGCTTCAGAGCGGTGAAAAGTGCGCTTGTGTACTATTAGAAAAACTTGAAATCGTACAGTCAACTCTTTCGCACCACATGAAAATTCTCGTGGACAGCGGCGTTGTATCTGCTCGGAATGAAGGTAAATGGACATATTATGCTATATCACGTGAAGGTGTCGCTACTGCACAAAAATTATTAATCAATTTGAGTGAAATTATCGATAGTAGTGACTGTATAAACGGCAATTTTGTGGAGGAAAAGTAAAAATGAAAAAAAATATTAATATAAAGTCCGCATCAACTTCTCTTACGTTCAAAGACCATCTCGGCGCATGGAAAGCGCGTTGGGGTATAGGACGCATGGATTATACAATCGAACCGGGGTTGTATGCCGTCGGCGAACCTGATAAAGAATCTCCTGTTTTAGTGAGCGCAAACTATAAGCTCACATTTGACACGCTTCGAAAAAATCTTACCGGCTTGGATTGCCGGATTCTGATACTCGACACGAAAGGCATAAATGTATGGTGTGCGGCGGGAAAAGGCACATTCGGCACAGACGAATTGATAAACCGCATTAAAACGTCAGAACTTTCAAAATATGTTTCGCATAAAAAACTTATCTTACCACAGCTCGGCGCGACTGGCGTAAACGCAAATGAAGTAGCACAGCGTTCAGGATATAATATCAATTACGGTCCTATACGGGCAGAGGATATAAAAGAGTATATCAATGCCGGATATAAAGCCTCAAAAGAAATGCGGACTGTAAAGTTTACTCTGTGGGACAGGCTTGTACTGACTCCGATGGAATTAGTCCCTGCATTGAAAAAATCATTGCCCGTGTTCGGCGTTATGCTGTTGGCAAACAAATTTGCTGCGAAACCGTTTGATAAAACTGATGTTACCACTCTCGCCGGTTCGATTCTTGCCGGTTCTGTTCTCACGCCCGTACTGCTTCCGGTTATACCCGGCAGGGCGTTCGCGTGGAAAGGCTGGTTGTTAGGTCTGGGTTGCACCGCAGGTATTTTGGGTCTGTCGGGGAAATTCAAAAAAGGCAATCGACTGTTATCGGCGGGAAGTTTGTTATTATATCCTGCGGTATCTTCATATCTCGCCATGAACTTCACAGGCTCGTCAACATATACGTCGCCGTCTGGAGTGAATAAAGAGATGAAAAAGGCTCTGCCGTTTATCGTCGGCGCGGCTGCCGCAGGAGCGGCAATAACGCTTGGCGTTCATTTGTTTGGGAAAAGGGGGAAAACGCAATGAAACTAAAATATCTTAAAAATGTAGCGACGCTTGAACTTAACTCCGAGAAGTGTATCGGCTGCGGACGCTGTACGGAAGTTTGTCCGCACGGTGTGTTCGATATGGCTGAGGATAAAGCATATATAACAGATAAAGATATGTGCATGGAGTGCGGAGCCTGCGCTTTGAACTGTCCTGTAAATGCGATTGAAGTCAACGCCGGCGTAGGCTGTGCGGCGGCGATTATAATGAGTTGGTTCACGGGTAAAGAACCGACCTGCGATTGCTCCGGCGGCAAATGCTGTTAAGGGTGAACAAAAATGAAAAGAGCGTTGATTGACCCCGAAAAATGTAATAGCAAAGCAGACCGAATAGAACGGTCGAAAAAATGAGCGAAACAATGTCAGGAGAGAACGGACTCAGGTTAGATTATTTATATTTTCAGCCATTTTGAAACTCTCACTTTTCAAGGAAAAAGTTCTCAAAATGAGAGGTTGACTTTATATGCTAAGTGATTTATAATATTAGACAGAATCGATTCTGAAATATAAATCATATTAAGAGAGGTACAAAAAATGTCAGTATATTTTAGTGAAAAATTTAAAAAGATCCGCAAAGATAAAGACTTGACGCAGGAGCAAATCGCAGAGATATTTCATATTTCGCCGAAGTGCGTAAGTCGTTGGGAAACCGGCGCTACCTATCCGGACATTGAACTTTTACCGTCAATCGCGTCATATTTCGAGATTACGGTGGATGAACTTCTCGGAGTGGATAAAATAAAAGACAATGAGCGAATAACAGGATTAGATATAGAAATATGCAACAAATGGCATAATGGTTATATAGGTGATGCGCTGGAAATTGCAAGAAATGCCGTGCGTGAATTTCCTCAAGAGTATAAATTGCAGCTTCGGCTTGCTATGACTTTAGATATGCCATTTGAATCAGATGAGGAAAAGAAAAAAGATAATTTACTTGAATCTATAAATATTTTAGAGCGCATATTGGAAAACAGCACCGATGATGAAATAAGAAATTCAGCGTTATATACTCTTTCGCGAAATTATAAAAAAGCAGGGGATATAGAGAAAGCCGTTGAAACAGCAAAAAAATTGTCTGGTGCAGCCGGTTCAAGCGATGTTGTCCTCACACAGATTTATGAAGGCGGCGAACTGCATGAGCACCTGAAAAAAAATATTGCTAATTATACCCACTCTTTAGCGTGGGACATTAATCAACTTGCAAATTCCATGTATAATTCAGGTTCCCATGAAAGAATAGAGTTGAATAATAAAGCAATCGGCATTATAGATTTGATTTACGAAAACGGCGATTACGGGTTTGATAATTTTTACTTGAGTAGATATTATTTTGAACTTGCTGAAAATTATTGCGGTATAAACGATATGGATAACGCGTTGAGTTGTCTGGAGAAAGCGGCTCAGCACGCCGTGGATTTCGATGCGCTGAAAGATTTTAAGCAACATACAAGCCTTGCGGTACAAGGTTTGGGAATAACAGGGATGTTAGCAAAAAATATCCCCACTAATCAATGTTACGATTTGCTGCATGGTCATTTGCCTCACGTCAGTTTCGATTTAATAAAAAATGACGAGCGTTATAAAGCCGTTATATCCAAATTGGAAAAACACGCAAAGTCATACTAACCAAACTGTTTTGAGGTAGTTCCTCGCGTCCTCGAATATTAATTATTGATTTATGCCATTTTATCACATATTAACTGCTTGTTGCTATTATCTGTTCTGCCATCGGAAAATCCGCCGAGCTCTGATTCATATTTTATCAGTTTTGCGGCGGATTTTCCACTCCTATTTCATATTTCTATTTTTTTCCTGTCGAACCCATGCTTTTTATTAGTTTTTAGCCGTTTGTATCGTATATTATATTGAGAATCGGACCGTCGTCTGCTCCGATTAACATGTAATTTGCGCCGATGAAAGTGAATAAATCTATCGGTACAAAAGTTTTTTCGGCTCTTATAATCGGGGCGGTTCCGAATGATACCGGAGCCATTCTATTATAAGCGTATTGGTCTTTGCCGATTACGAAAGATAAACTTTTTCCCACCTGAACTGTTCTTGTATCGTCAAACCATTCAACTTTTAATCCCATAGCCTCTGCAATCGCTCTGAATGGAACCATTACGACGCCATTTTCGGTCACAAATGTGTGCGGAGCATCAACGGCTTTGCCGTTGACTTGTATTGCCGCGTTGTCAAAAGTTTTCGCGAACGACAATTTTTCTTCGTCAGTTAATTTATACGTCGGCGCGACTGCCTGTTCATACATGATTATTATTTTATCCGGAGTTGTCTGCGCGGGAATACTGGCTGTAGTAACGCTGTATATCACGACAAGCTGTCTGCCGGTCAAATCCGCCGCCGTACTGTCGAACGCTTTACCGTCCTGATATACTATTTCCATTTTGCCGGTTTTTATATAATCGTCTGTAATATTGAGTTTGAGTTGATTTTTTGAATCTAAGAAATTCGCGTCAAATCTGTCAATTTTTATAGCCTTGTTAGCCGGAAAATTAAGAGCTATGAATTCGGCGTTTAACTGAGGCGGATATATCATAAGAGCCGGGGCTTTTGCGTTGTAGAAAACTCTTATATCATCGCCGACACTCATTGCTTTTCTGTCTGTTTTCCCGAAAGTTACGGCATATGTGCCGCTGTCTATAATCGCGTTCCATTCGCTGTCGCCGTTGACAATATTTACTATGCTTTTGCCCTCAATCGGCTTGCCGTCTGTTCCGATATAATCTTTTATTTCGTTGATTGTCCCGTCGATATATGTGTATTCGTGTTGTTGGGTAAATGACGGATTTACCGGGACTGTCGGCATTGGCATCGGCTTAATAATTGTTGATATGTCAATATTTCCTGTAATTTCGAGAACCGGCGCCGGCATTATCTCATTTTTGTTTTCTGCCTGCACGCTGAAGCTGAATGTAAATATTGCCGAAGCAATCACCGCCGTTGAGATAATACCCATTAAAATTTTTTTTGGTTTCATTATTAAATTCTCCTTAAAAATCAAATTAAAATTTTTCCGCTGCAGCAGTTTTTGTTTAAACTATATAGTTAGACGCAGATTATTTTATATTGTTCCCATAATTTAAAAAATTTTTAATCCGAATTTAATTTGAATCTAAGCTGATTTTTATTTGCTTTCAAAATTGGCGACCAATTTATCGATTGCGTTCTGCGCGGAGGCTTGTTTTTTCTCATAGTCTGAGGCAAAAGTATTCAGATTTGCTTTTGCCATTTTTGCGAAGATATCGACTAAACCGCCGAAATTAAATGCGTCGCCCAAATCGTATGAACGCGATTTTAATATAATTTTCGTCATCTCGATAGAATCTTCGTCGCGCAGGGATTTATTTTCAAAATTTATCGTATAATACGCTTCGGTCAAAGTAGTCACGGATTCCGCCGCCATCGCCTCCAGAGCAAGCCCGGTGCATTCCAATTTAGTTCCGCTTACCGATATTGAAACGCAGGAAGTTGAAGCCGCCGAAACAATGTTATAATATTCGCTTTGACTTTCGTCGAATTTAGGCAGAGGCAAAATGCCGAAGTCCACATCCATATCCCTCATTAAATTGGCGGTCCCCATGCCTATTGAGTAGAAAAGCCCCTGATTGTTTTTGAACATCGGTCTCGTGAGGTCGTCCCACGGATTTGAATACTGACTTGTGTAATCATCCGCGCAGAGTGTTAAATTTCTGTTTCCCATATTTACTAATATTTTGTCTATTATAGCCGAAGTTCTGTCATTGCTGATTGCCAGTTCGGGATAACTGTCCGAATTGTTTACAGTTATTCTGCCGCCTGCGCCGACAAATAAATCATACGCCACGCCGTATTCAGCCAACTGTCCGTATAAATCGGTAATACCCATAGCTCCGTCGCCGTTTAGGTCTTTTGAAATAGAGGTTATCATCTGATTGAATTTGTCGAGAGTCCATTTGCCGTCTCTCACAAGCTGATACGGATTGTCCATGGCATTGTCCGCAATCAGCTTTTTATTGAAGAAGGTGACCATAGTGGCGTCGTTATCCATTATGTTTATATCCCCGAGGGCATAATATAATTTGTTGCCTATCGTAAGCTGCTGGACAGCTCTCTGATCCCACCACGGCTGGGATAAATTCATATGCGGCACATCATATAAATTAACTGAATAGCCGTTCTGCGCCAAATTTGCTGCGTCGGTCAGACTAAGCATAAACACGTCGTATGTTCCGTCGCCGGCTTTGACAGCTTTCTGCGCGTCGCCCAGCGGATTCCCCGACCTGTATTCCGTTATCTTAAAATTATATTTATCTTCTATTGTCGCGTTCCGCCTGTAAACTGCGTCGTTGACAGGATCCCCGTTTTCCGCTTCCGCGTATATTTCGTGAGAACACCAATACCAGTGAAATTTTTCGCCTTTGACGAGAAAATTCACGTCCGCTCCGCCGAAATCCATCGCAGGCAAACCCGGGTCGTTTGACGCGGTTGTAGGTTCAGTACTGGCAGCAGCGGTATCTCCGGCATTTGCTGAAGCGTTATTATTGTTACTGTCTGTAGAATTGCTGTCTGCAGAGTTGTTATTGCATGAAAAAAACGTTAAACTTAAGGCTAAAACTATAAATAAACATATAAAATTTTTTAATTTAATTTTCATTTTTACTGTTTCCCTCTTGATTTTTATTAATAGTTGATATATTATTTATTATAGAACAAAAAACGAAAAAAATCAAGTATTATTTTGTGTTGAGTCCAGCTAAGAAATGTCAAGGGATAAGATGTAAACAGTTTGTAAACAAGTGATGGAGATAAAAAAGCGTACAACAATAA
>WQYZ01000163.1 GCA_009780985.1 Oscillospiraceae bacterium
GATGTGTCCGGAAACCCCGATTTACGTAGGGGCGGATGGTAATCCGCCCGTGATTTTACGGGACGATTACCATCGTCCCCTACAGTTTCCGGACAGATCTAATGTATTTGTCTTGAAACTCGCCCCAATATTTGAAGTCGACCGGACATATCATTCCCGCAAGTTTGAAACTTTCTTTGTTTTCAATTCTAAAATCCATTTCTGTTACTCCTCTTATAATTAATTTGAAGGTCAATTTCGGATATGTCTTCAAAGAAGCGCCATTTTTACGAGCTTCGGCAGGCGTCCCGCTTATGCAGCTCTTTAAAAGCGCGCGTAAACTCATGAGGCTTGGGATAACAGTATTTCAGGGATATATCAATTATGCCTTCATTGCCGTTCTGTATGTCGAAAACGGCTTGCGACAATCTTCTGCGCCTTATATATTCCGAAACAGACATTCCTGCCATGAATGAAAAAATATGCGAAAACTCATGCGCCGAACAACCGGCTATTCTTGATAATGCTTCTATATCTATGTTATCTGTCAGATTTTTTTCCACATATTCGACAACCTCGTTCATTTTTTGAATCAAATCCATAAAATCTTCCTCCTATATCTATAATTATAAATGGTTGATATAATTTTTTCTTTACATAGGCTGTCTTTTTTTATCAAATTTTAGCTATATATATTTTTTGCATATATTATACGGAGATTTGAAAGAAAAGTGTATAACGTCTTGACAAAACCGGATATTTGGATTAAAATTAGAGTATTGATAAATAACAATAAAACAATAAAAAATAAAGTGAATTTATTTCACGGAGGTATAAAACATGATTATATCTATTGCCGCCGACCATGCGGGTTATGAGTTGAAAGAGGTTATAAAAAATTATTTTGACATGACCGATATACCATATATGGATTTCGGGACAAACAGCACGGAAGCCGTGGATTATCCGGTATACGCGCAGAAAGTCTGCGCCGCTCTGCAGACCGGCGAATCTGATTTCGGCATACTCGTATGCGGAACAGGCATAGGGATGGCTATTGCCGCAAATAAGCATAAAGATATAAGAGCCGCCAACTGCACAGATACATATAGCGCAAAAATGGCGCGCCTGCATAATGACGCGAATGTTTTGACGTTAGGCAGCCGAGTCACAGGAGCCGGACTTGTTCTCGATATAATCAAACAGTTTTTGTCAACAGAGTTTGAGGGAGGACGACATTCCGAACGGCTTGACATGCTCAATATGCTTTGATTTTTTATATTAAAATAATAGGGGACTGCATTTATGTTTAAATATGCGGTAATGCAAAATCCGGGACATAACAGGGTTTATTTCAATGCGTCCGGCAAACTCGCGAAAAACGAATTGTTTGCGTTGTTTGAAAACAATATATGCGAAATAAAAGAAGAAATATTCGGCGGAGTGGAATATATAACTTTTGAAAAGGAAGCCGAACTTTCAGACAGCGATATAATCTTACTGTCAAGGCTTTCTTTTGTTTACGCGATTTTTGAAATACAAAACCGGGCTTTTATCCCGGTGACAAAAAATCATTCGTATTTTTTCGGCGACGATTTGAATATGATTTTAAAATACAGCGGAAAAACCAACGAGATTTTCACACGCATGATGATAAATCTCGCGGTTTTTGCAAGCAATTTTAAAGATAAGTTTTCTGACAGTTTAAATGTTCTTGATCCATTGTGCGGAAAAGGCACTACTGTATTTGACGGATTAATCTGCGGATACAACAGTTACGGAATCGATATAAGCGGGAAATTAATCGGCGAAAGCTCACAGTTTTTAAAAAAGTATCTTGAAACCGGAAAATATAAACATACTCTGAAAGAAGAAAAAATTTCAGGGATAGGTGACAATAAAATCTCTTTCAAATCCGAGCGTCATTTATTTAATATCGCGAAAAACAAAGAAGACCAGAAGTCCGACAGAACTCTTTTGTGCGAATTTATAGACGGAGATTCCGTAAATACCGGAAAGTATTATAAAAAGAACACTTTTCACATAATTGTCGGCGATTTGCCGTACGGAATACAGCATGAAAATAGTGCCGCAGGCAATAAAATGCGAAATCCCGCGAATTTGATAAGCGCGTGTCTGCCAGACTGGATTGACGTCGTGAAAATGGGCGGCGCGATAGTTTTGGCGTGGAACACTTTTTTATTGAAACGTGAAGAACTCGAAAAAGTTTTTTTTAAAAATAAACTCGATATTATAGATTTCGGCGATTTTTCGCACAGAGTAGACCAAGCGATAAACCGCGACGTTATAATCGGGGTGAAAAGATAATTACTCCCGCCGCCATTTTGTACCGGACGGCGTGTCTTCGAGGATTATTCCCTGCTCTTTCAGCGCGTTACGGATTTCGTCGGCGGTTTTGAAATCTTTTGATTTTTTCGCCGCCGTTCTTTTTTCGACCTGTTCGTTTATATAATCTTCTGAAACTTCAGATGCAACTGATGATTTTTCCGGCAAAAAGCCAAATAGATTGCAGAATTCGTCATATAAACTTTTTATGGTTTCTAAAAGTTTTTTTGACGGGTTTGCGTTTGCTCCGACAGTTTTTGTGTTTGCTTCGCGTATAAAGTCAAACATAACGGATATTGCCTCGGCTGTATTGAAATCGTCGCACAACGCGTCTATTAACTTTTCTTTATAATTTAAAATTACGTCGAGTTTAGTTTTTTCTAATTCAGGATTTTCTGATTTTTCAACTTCTTTTGACTGTTCTGAATTTTTCAGTAAAAAGTTTATATTCTCGCCGAATAAAAAAATCCTGTCGAGCGCGTTCTGCGCGCTTTTTATTATATCTTCCGAAAAATTCACAGGGGTTCTGTAAGTTGAGGACAGCACAAAAAATCTGATAGGCATATAGCCGTACTTTTCGCTGATGTCGCGGGTAGTAAACATTTCCCCCACAGATTTTGACATTTTGGCGCCGTTTATATTTATAAATCCGTTATGCAGCCAGTATCGTACAAATTGTTTTCCCGATGCGCACTCGGACTGCGCGATTTCGTTTTCATGGTGAGGGAACATTAAATCTTTTCCGCCGCAGTGAAAATCTATCGTATCGCCGAGATATTTTTTCGCCATCGCCGAACACTCTATATGCCAGCCCGGACGTCCCTCGCCCCACGGCGAAGTCCATGAAGGTTCGCCTTCTTTTTTCGCTTTCCACAAAGCAAAATCGAGAGGGTCTTTTTTTACCTCGACGATATTCGCGTCAACTCTATCGCCCATTTCTAAATCGTCGGTGTTCATATTTGACAACTTGCCGTATTCTTTAAAACTTTTCGTCGAGAAAAATACGTCGGAATTACCGTTTTCATCTTTTCTTGACGGGTAGGCGTGATTTTTTTCGATTAAAGTTTTAATAATATCAATAATTTCATTAATATGCTCCGTTGCTCTCGGGTGAACGGTTGCGGGAGTTATGCCGAGACCGGCGGAGTCTTTTTTATATTCTACGATATTTATTTCCGCAAGTTCTTTTACTGTTGTATTGTCCTTTTTTGCGTGGTTTATCATTCTGTCGTCTATATCCGTGAAGTTTTGCACATAACTGACTTTATATCCCATATACTCCAAAAATCTTCTGATAAAATCAAATACAACAAAACATCTCGCGTTTCCGACGTGAAAATAGTCATGGACAGTCGGTCCGCAGACGTACATTTTGATTTCGCCGCTGTTTAACGGTGTAAAGCGTTCTTTTTGTTTTGTTATTTCATTGTAAACATAAATTTGTTTTTCTTTTTTATTAATCATATAAAAACTGTTCTCCTAACGTTATATATTTATTTTCTTTCACCATATTTATAATATCGCTGAGTGATTCGGGTTTTCTCTCAAACGCGAGTCCGCCCTCATAGTAAGAATTCCAGTGCGTATCCGAACCGCTGAACTGTATCAGATTGTATTTTTGGGCGTATTCGAGAGCCTGTCTGTTATATTCTCTCAGCTTGTTGCTTGTGTTTATGACTTCTACTGCATCGATATATTCCGGGAATTGGCGACCCGGCTGCCAAATATACGGTTCGACTCTGTATGGGTGAGCATGGATTATAAAACCGCCCTCGTTCTTTATCCTCGTCAGCACTTTTTCCGTACTATCGCCCATTATTTCGGGATATGCTCTTAAATTTTCTTCGCCGAAATTATAAATCAAAAATTCTGTTCCTCTGCTGCAAAATTCAAACCCGAAATAAACGTCCAAGCCGATTTTATCGCCCTTTTGTTTAGCGTCTTCATAACCTTTCATAAACAGGGAAACCCTTTCATCCCATATGTAATTCCCATGAATCGCCGTGTTTCCGTTAAAGAAATGGTCTGTGACGACTATGGCGCAGTAGCCCGCTTTTTTGCAGCCTTTTGCCATTTCCGCCCCAGTATTGCACCCGCACGCGCTTGCCTGAGACGTATGCAGGTGCGTTTCAACTTTATATTTATACCCGTGCATTTGCTGTGTCATCTTCCTTTCAAATTTTCATTATCGCCGGCTTTAGCCAGCATATGTTCAAGCTCAAGAACTCTTTTTTTGAGCATGCATATTTCCTGTTCCACAGGGTCGGGGATATTTATTTGGTCCAAATCTCCTGTACAGTTTTCAAATGCTTTTTTGACTTTTTCGCTGCCTATTCTTACAATTCTTGCGGGAACGCCGACTGCGGTAGAGTTTTCAGGGATTTTGTGCAGGACAACAGCTCCGCCCGCTATTTTGCTGTTATTCCCGATTTTAATCGGACCGAGGATTTTCGCTCCTGTTCCCACTAAAACGTCGTCGCCGAGAGTAGGGTGGCGTTTGCCTTTGTCTTTTCCCGTGCCGCCGAGAGTCGCGCCCTGATATATTATGCAGTTGTCGCCGATTTCCGCAGTTTCGCCTATGACTACGCCCATCCCGTGGTCTATGAAAAGATTTCTGCCTATTATCGCTCCGGGGTGAATTTCTATTCCGGTTTTGTGACGCGCTCTTTGAGAAATATATCTGGCGATAAAAAATCTTTTATGCTTATAAAACCAGTGTGCTATTCTGTAGTGCATAACTGCCCTAAACCCCGGATACAGCAGAACTATCTCTGCCGAACTTCTGGCGGCGGGGTCGCGTTCTTTAATTGATTTTATCAATTCCTTTGCTTCTTTTATATATTTAATTATTCCCATAAATTTATTTCTTCACCTTCGCCTTTTTTGCGGGACGCCATGCCATAAACTCGCCGTTGGCGAGTTTGATCGTTCGGCGGTGCGGCATACCCTACAAATAAAAAACTCCTGCAATCAAATACGATTACAAGAGGCGGCATACTTAAAACAAGTTTTAAGTGACACGCCGCGGTTCCACTCTCATTTATAACTTTTTTATTTTTGAAATATCACGGCTCCGAAAACGCACTTCATCTGTATTATATAAATTTTTCTGTTCTCACCATACAGAAACTCTCTGTTGTTTATATTATTTACAGATTACTCTTTTTTCATCACAGCCGCTAAATACAATTATTCTTTAATCAAAGGTTTGCCGTCTTTATCGACTAATAAAGTCAAGCCTGCGCCGTAACCCCACGATGAATATAAATATAACACACCTGTTTCTTTGTCTCTTAGGATTCTGCTGGCTGACATCATATCATGTTTTTCTTCTAAAACGATTTCGAATCTGGCGTTTTCATTCTCTTTTTTATTTTTATTAGCCATTATTATTTCCCATATTTTAAAATAATTTTAATTGTTATCTGTTACTTATTTCGTCGGGTCTATGTAATGCCAGTACGTTTTGAAATATATAAACCCCGAGTATATCGTCAGAATGAGCATAATCGCCATTGTTATGTAGCTGAACAGATACGGCGGCGTATTCAGGGTTTTTGTCAGAACAATGTTTTCCAATAAAATAGTCAAAATACACACGCATTGAAAAACAGTCTTAAGTTTAGCTGTAAAATTCGCCGCGATAACGTTTCCGTCAGACGTATTTGCCACGAGACGCAGGGACGTAACTGCAAGCTCTCTGAAAAACACTATCGCCGTCGCCCATACTGAAAACATCCTGATATCCGAAAAAGACTGCGATGCGGTTATCGCAAGCAGTGCGCCGACAACTAAAAATTTATCAGCCAAAGGGTCCAGAAATTTGCCGAAATCAGTTACAAGATGCAGTTTGCGGGCTATCATTCCGTCGAATAAATCCGTGATAGCCGCAATAAAAATCAATGCCGCCGCTAAAATTTTCGCCCATGTATCGCTGAAAACCGGAAAGATAATAAAAATCATAAAAACCGGCACAAGAACTATCCTGAATATTGTCAGTTTATTCGGCAGATTTACTTTTCTGCCATTACTCGTATTACTTTCGTTATTTTCGCTGTTATTAGTATTATTATATTGATTGTTATTGCTATCGTTATATTCTGTAACTTTTTTTTCGTCAGAATTCATTTCGCGGTTCCTTTTCTGTTTTAATTTTTAACAAACAATAAATTATATAATAAATATTATATGAAAAAAATCAACGGGTGTCAAGATAAATTTTTTGCGGATATAAATAACATTTTATAAATAATATGAAAATTTTTAAATTGTCAAAAGCTCCGCCGTCATAGCCGATTTCAGCTTTTCAGCTTGAAGTCCCGACGATTTTTCATCGTCTGCCAAGAGCATATAATATATTTTTATTTTAGGTTCCGTTCCCGATGGGCGTATTATAACTTTTGAGCCGTTTTCCAAATCGAAATATAAAACGTCGGATTTTGGCAGTCCCGTTTGTGACATTTCGCCTGTGACAAGATTTTTTATTTCAGACGTTTTATAATCCCTGAACGCGATAACTTCATAATCGGCAATAAATTTAGGTACGCTTTCTCTGAGATTATTCATAATACCCCGCATTTTATCGCCGCCGTCGATTCCCGGGAACGCTATATTCTGCACATCTTCGCCATAGTATCCGTATTTTTTATATATATTCTGCATAGCGTCGAATAAAGTCATATTTTTTGTTTTGTAGTAAGCGGCCATCTCCGCAATCAACATTGATGCGACGACAGCGTCTTTATCTCGGGCATACGTTCCGGCAAGATAACCGTAGGACTCCTCATAACCGAACAGAAAAGTATTTTCTCCCGTTTCTTCAAACTGCTTTATTTTTTCGCCGATAAACTTAAATCCCGTCAGCACGTTTATAATTTTTACGCCGTTCTGTTCGCATACTTTCGCCGCAAGCTCGGTGGATACTATTGTTTTTATAACGCATGCGTTCGGTTTCAGCGTCCCGTTTTGTTTTCGAGCCGTGATAATATAGTCGATAAGCAGCACGCCGACCTGATTTCCCGTGAGACTGATGTATTCGCCGTCATTTGATTTCACGACGATTCCTGTTCTGTCCGAATCTGCGTCTGTGCCGATTAACAGGCTGCAATTTTCTTTTTTCGCCATTTCTATACCGATATTAAACACTTCTTTGTATTCCGGATTGGGAAACTTTACGGTCGGAAAATTGCCGTCGGGAATCATCTGTTCCGCGACTGTCAGAAGATTTTTCAACCCCCGTTTTTTTAAAACTTCGGGCACCAATTTATATCCCGCGCCGTGAAGCGGAGTATAGATTACTTTAAAATCTTCTCCCGCGTTTTTTATAATATCCGAATATATTCCCTGTTCAATGACTTTTTCAAGATATGCGTCGTCTATTTCTTTCCCAATGATTTTTATTACGCCGCTTTTTACAGCTTCGCCGTAATCGCAGGTTAGAACATCCGCAAAAATATCTGTTTTGTTTATCGCGTCCGAGACTGTTTGAGCGTGGTCGGGGGGCAGCTGCGCGCCGTCTTCCCAGTACGCTTTATATCCGTTATATTCTTTGGGATTATGCGAAGCTGTGATATTTATTCCGGCGGCGCATTTTAAATATCTTATGGCAAAAGACAATTCCGGCGTAGGTCTTATATCGTCGAAAATATAAGTCAAAATGCCGTTTGCGGCGAGAGTCTTCGCAGCTTCTTCGGCGAATATTGCGGAGTTGTTTCTTGAATCAAAGGCGATAACCGCACCATGTTTTTCCAAACCCTGCGATTTTATGAGATTTGCTATTCCCTGAGTAGTCTGCTTGACTACATATATATTCATGCTGTTTATTCCCGGTCGCATAATCCCGCGCAGTCCGGCAGTTCCGAATTCGAGGGGAGCCAAAAAATAGTCTTTTATTTTTGCTTCGTCCGATTTTATTTCTTCAAGTTCTTTTCTGCTCTGGCTGTCTAAATTTTTGTAATTAAGCCATTTTTCATATTCTTTTATATAACTATTAATAAAGATCCCTCCCGATTTTTATGTTTAAATTTTATTTTTTATTATGTATTTTTTATCCAATTTTACCGCGCAATTCCAGCATTTACATTTCGGACATTGCACGTTTACCCTTTCGTATGTTCCTGTATCCAACTCTTTGTACATTCTGTATCTTTTCGGCATTCTCCAATTATTACGGAGCTTATGCCAGTTTGCTTTGAAATCCAAGTCGCAGAGCATACATCTGAATGTATGATTTTTGCATATATTTATTGCTGTAATACTACCGAAAATCGAACCGATACCAATAAAAATAAAGGCTATGAATTTGGTGTGAAATACGGCGTCTAAAACTCCGCCGGTTATTGATATTATAAAATTAATCATATAACTGTTCCTTTCAATATTGATTATAAAATGGGAATACTCATTTTATGTTTTATAAGACCACCCCGCCGCCGTCATTCCTCGTTTTACTCGGTCGGCGTCACCCCTCCACGGAGGGGAATTTTGTCCGATATTTCAAATGCTTTGCCAATTCCCCTCTGCGGAGGGGTGGCACTGCTGGACTTGTTGAAAAATCAAAAATTTTCAATTTTTAGATTTTTCTATCAAGTTCAGCTTAGTGACGGGGTGGTCTGCTTCTTCGACGTTCATAGATTCGAGAGCCTGTTCAAGGGCTATAGTCAACTGGTCGGGACACGAAGTCTTTTTTGAGCCGCACTTGATTCCCTTCAATTTTTTAATCGCTTCTTCTGTTGTCATTCCTTTGACAAGGACAGTTATACCCTGTGCGTTTCCCGCGCAACCGCCGACGAATACCGCTTCTTCGATTGTTTTATCGTCGTTTATTTTCAAATCAATCTCACGCGAACACGTGCCTTTTGTTTTATATTTATAATTCATTTATATCACTCGCTTCTGATTTTTATATTATTATATTATCATTATATCATATTTTTTTTATTAACTCAACAAAAATTTTTTTAATAATACTTGACAAAAATAAATTTCTGTGATATTCTTATACATAGTAAATCTATGCTATCGTATTGATATGTATTATTTTGTTATTGGGGGTATTGATATTAGCAAAAATATTAACAAAGAACTGCTGAAAGGCAGCACAGCCATACTTATTTTATCTCTTTTAGACAAAGAAGATTTGTATGGCTATCAGATTATTCAAAAACTGAGTATTTCGTCAGACAACATATTTAACCTCAAAGAGGGCACGCTTTACCCGCTGCTGCACGGATTGGAAAACGACGGTGCAATCTCCGCATATTGGGTTGAAACCCCGGAGGGACGAAGCCGGAAATACTATAAATTAACCAAAAACGGCAGAAACATGTTAGATGAAAAACAGGCGGAATGGAAGATTTTTTCGGAAGCTGTCAATAAAGTGATTGGGGGCGAAAAAATTGAGTACGCATACTGATAATTATATAAAAGATGTATGTTTATATATCAAATGCCGTAAGGCGCATAAAGAAGTCAAAGACGAACTTTACGACCACATAAGCGGAATCAAAGAAAGACTGCTATCCGACGGCGTATCAGACGACGAGGCGGAATTTCAGGCGGTCGTGGCAATGGGCGACAGCAGATTAGTCGGCGAAGAACTCAATAAAAAGTATAAACCTCAGACGTCATGGATGTTGTTGGGATTATTCGCGTGTATTATAATTTTCAGCGGCGTGTTTTTCTGTTTATTTTCAAACACTTGTGAGTTAAAAGTTTTTGCGAAAAAGATGAGCCGTAAATAATAAATTCACTTCCATGTGATAAAGTGTAAGTTGAAAAGACAAACACAATCATAGGAGGC
>WQYZ01000164.1 GCA_009780985.1 Oscillospiraceae bacterium
CTCTGGTCTATACTTGAAATAAGATACTTTCTGGAACCGCCGTCGCCGTACGGACCGGACCACATGTAATACCCGGCTTTGGTGGATATTATCATCTCGTCCCTGTAATGAGGCATTTCGCTTTTTAATACTTTGCCGAACACTTCCTCTGCCGAACCTCCCGGAGGACCGTAGTTGTTTGCGATATCGAAATGGGTTATCCCAAGCTCAAACGCTTTTAAGATCATGTCTTTTGAGTTTTCATATGTATCCACCCCGCCGAAGTTGTGCCATAATCCCAACGATATAGCCGGAAGTTTTAACCCGCTTTTTCCGCACCTGTTGTACTTCATTGTTTCATATCTGCCATTATTAAAATTTTTCATAAAACATATACTCCTTCTTGCATTTTTGTAGTATATAACTATATATTTTATGATAATATAAAATAATAAAAATGTCAAGAGGATTACGAGAAATAAACGGTAAATTCTTTGCAGATTTAACCGGCTTCACTGTGCCAAAGTATCCAGAGTTGTTCCGTCTGTATTTATACTGCTGTGATCATAACTTCCTATATCATCGCTATAAATATTGAAATTTGATTCCGGTATATCATCTTTATACGGATTATAATATTTATTTATTATCTCCATAGTTTCCTGTTTATAAAGTTCGTAAGCGTTTAAAGGAGAACCAAGCCATTCGCCGGGCAATGTGTGAACGCGCATATCCGCAAGCTGTACATTGAGCAGTTTTGACGCAAACCACCCGGCTTCAGGGACACTTATATTCGTCGTTACATACTTAGAACTGAAATCAAATAAACTGTTTATGTTTGTTAAATTGAAGTTGAGCAGTTTTTTCATAAGAGCCGCCATGAATTTCTGCTGTACCTCTATTCTGCCTATATCCGCCGTGACATATCCTTCCCTGAACCTCACGAGCTGTTCTGCCTGGTCGCCGTTCAAATGCTGTAAGCCCTGCTTCAGATGTATGTGCAGGTTCTGCTCCGGGTCGTCATAATTCATATCTATAGGCACGTTAAAATCAATCCCGCCGATTTGGTCGATCAGCTTCCTGAATCCGCCTGTATCTATGAAAACATATCTGTCTACAGGGATTCCGAAAGTATATTGTATTATCCCTCCAAGGTATCTCATTCCAATATCAGTGGCTTTATCTTCGTCTTTTGTAGCTCTTATGCCCGCGTTATAGCCGGTCATAAAACCTGCGTTTATTTTAGCCGACCATGAACCTACAGTTACAGCCGAATCTGTTTTATCCGATGAAAGAGACACATTCAAACTTGGTATTGTCACGTAAGTATCTCTCGGAATACTTAAGACGGCTATTTTACTGTCTTTTACGTTAAACGTGACAAGCATCATAGTATCGGTATTTCCACCTGAATAGCCTACAATCAAAAATGTATAACTGTCTCCGAGCGTCCGTGTGTCAGTGTTGGTATTGCTCTCATTTTCGTCTGCAGAAGTCGTGGCATCTGCAGGATTAACAATTCCGGTTTGTTCCGGGATGGCAGGCATGTTTTTCAGTAAACCCGGCAGGATATTCACAGTTCCGATAACTATTATAATCGCCGCGACTACCGGGATTATTTTCAGCAGATTTGTTTTTATATTTCTGTTTTTTGCAGTTTTTTCAAAATTTAACGTTTTATCAATCATTTTTGCCAGAGTTTCGTCGCTTATCGCATCTATAAAATATTTTTTGTTCATAATGTTATTCCTCCTTTTACTAAAAACTTTTTCACTTTGTTTTTCAGCCTGTTTATGCGCGCGTCTACTGCGTTTCGTTTGATATGAAAATTTTTTGCGATTTCTTCCGGCGAATAAAAAAGTATGAATCTCATCGTAAATAAAATACCCTCTTCTTCTTTCAGATTTCCGAGTATGTTCTCCACAAGCATTTCAAATTCGACTTCGTTCTCAAATTCCAAAGGTTCGCTCAAAAAATCAATATTGTCGTCGCCTATCAATTCGCCGATTTTGTATGTATTGCTTCTACAGTAATTCAATGCGACCGAACGCGCAACTATAGCCACAAATGCCGTCATACTGCCTCTGGTTTCGTTGTATTGCCGCAATTTTTCCATCAGTCCCAGAAATACAGTATTCACGCAGTCGTCAATATCGCGGGACTGATTCGCATAATTCAGAATTCTTGTGACAATAGCCCTTATCTGCGGATTATATTTGTGATAAAAATCATTGTCTACTTCCGATATATTATCAATATTTTCCATATCGTTCACTTTTATATAATCTATATAGTTTTGCTCCCCTCTTTGTTTTTTATTTTGTATTTTTTAACGCGTCTATATATACATACAATAATAATTTTTAAAATCTTACGCATATTTATAAAAAAATATTTATTTTCATAATTTTAATAAAAAAGGACAAATCCCATAACCTTGATTTCTGTAGGGTTATCTGATTTGTCCCTGTAATGTCCGTTATCAGCGGACAGGATTTGCCTTTTCTTTGGTTTTTTTCGCCTTGCCCTGAATCTCAGGCACTGGATTTTCATCTGGAGTGTCGTTTTTGGGAATATGCGTTTTGCGATTGCTCTCCGTGCCGTGAGGGTCTTTTGGATTCGGGCGCCTCATACCTTGTTTTGCCATACATAACCTCTTTTATTAATTGTTATCTGTATATTTGTTAATTATTATGTCTGGCAATCTGTTTTTTTATGCGGTCTGTCATATATCGTATTGATACGGCACCAAAACCGAGACGGTATTCTTATGATGACCTAACCTGCTCTCGATAAAAAACGCTGTTTGATTGTGGAAAATTTCATCCCGCCAGCTATGTCCTACGCACTTTGTCAGCATAACCGTCAAAATCTCACCCTCCTTGAGTTTCTTTTCCCGCTCCGAAACATATTTTTCAAGCGTTGTAAGCATATCCCTGTAAGGCGTGGGCACAATCGTCAGAGGAATATCTATGCCCAACTTTTCCCAATCATATTTCAATGACTCAGTGTGCGCCGGAGTCGTCGAAATATGCAGAGCCGTTATATCCGACGTTACATCCCTCGCATAATCAAGCGTCTTTAACGCCGCCTTGCTCATATTGTGGATAAGAACTATGCACGGAAGTTTGTCGTTGCTGCACTTCTTGTTGTGATATGCGACGCCCTCTATGCTGTTTGCCTTTTGAAATTTGTCGTAATGTTTTCGGGTAGAAGACATAAAAAATATAATCAGCGGTATGATGAGTATAAGAACCCATGCGCCGCTTAAGAATTTCATGGTAAAAACGACAAACGTCGCTATAAGAGTGACAAACGCGCCGAAGCCGTTGATTATGCATTTGGACTGCCAGCCTTTCATGTGCGTTTTTATCCATTTGACAAACATACCAGCCTGAGAAATCGTAAACGAAGCCAGCACTCCCACAGCGTAAAATGGGATAAGAGCGTGCGTATCCGCGCCGAAACCTATAATAAGCAAAGCTGCGGCGATAAAAATAAACATAATCCCGTTCGAAAGACTCAGTTTGGTTCCCCTTTGCGCAAACTGGCGGGGCATACACCGGTCTTTTGCAAGAATCGAGAGCAGTATCGGCAGCCCGTTGTAAGCCGTATTAGCCGCAAGCAGCAAAATCAACGCCGTAGTAAACTGTAAAAAGTAGAACATAAATCCGCTGCCGAACACAGCAGCAGCCATCTGCGACGTGACGGTGACGTCCGCCATCGGCACAACCTGAAGCGTGCTTGCCAAAAAGCACGTTCCGCCGAATACGAAAACGATAACCGCGCCCAGCATATATAAAACATGCTTCGCAGTCTTAACGGACGGGTCTCTGAAATTCGGCACAGCGTCGCTGACCGCCTCTACTCCGGTAAGCGCCGCACAGCCGGAGGAAAACGCCTTCAAAAACAGCAGCAGAGTTATATTCGACAGCGTGTCTCCTACAGGTATTGACGCCTGCTGGGTTATCGTATAATCAATCTGATGAAGCGAACCCGTAAACACCTTGATAAATCCTACAACAATCATTGCAACCATACCGATAATAAACAAATATGTAGGAACGCCGAATATTTTGGACGATTCATTTGTGCCCCTTAAATTAATCAGAGTGACCACGGCAATACAAACTAAAGCAAATATAACTCTATAGGGAGCCAACTCGGGAAACGCCGCAACCATAGCGGCAGTGGCGGACGAGGTGCTGACGGCGACTGTCATAATATAGTCCACAATTAAACACGCCGAGGTGAAAAGAGAAACTTTTTTGCCGAAATTTTCTTTTGAAACTACATACGCTCCCCCGCCCTGCGGGTAATTGTTTATAATCTGAGCGTAGGAAAATACTAAGAGCAACAAAAGAAAAATAATCGACGAGCCGACCCATTTCACATACCCCGCCGCCGCCATGCCCATCATGGGCACAAGCGCGAGCAGAATTTCCTCAACGCCGTATGCGACAGACGATATCGCGTCGCTGGACATAATCGGCAGCCCCCACAGGCGCGACATCTTTTCATGCCGCAGCTGTTCGTTGCTCAATGCTTTACCAAGCAGAATATCTTTTATATTCATAAATTAAAAACCCTCTGTATATCTATATTATATGATATTATCTATTTTATCTGTTGACATTCCCATATTATATACCTTTAATCAGAATATGTCAATAAGCAAAATTCATATATTTCATATAGAAAATTTGCAAATCGTTGTTGTTATGCACAAGAAATCTTCCGTGTATAACTTTTTATTTTTGTTGACAATTCTGGGAATATGATATAAAATATATATGAATGATTATGAATGAAAGAAGTGAAGAAATATTTGAGTTATTTGAAGAAATACTGGAAAAAGTACAAATGGCTGTTTATTTTGTCGGTTGCGTGCGTGGCGTGCGAAGCAGTATGCGACCTGCTGCAACCTAAATTTATGTCGAACTTGGTTGACAACGGCGCGGTGAAAGGCGATTTGAATTACGTTATACACATGGCGTTGATAATGCTCGCAATAACCGGCGCAGGGGCGGTTTTCGCTTTGACCCGCAACATATCGGCGTCTGTCGCCTCTCAGAGTTTCGGCGCGGATCTTCGAAACGACATGTTTGCAAAAATACAGTCCCTGTCCGTAGAAAATATGGACCGCTTCGAGGGCGGTTCTCTTATCACCCGTATGACAAACGACGTAATCCAGCTGCAGAATTTCGTCAACGGCATGATGAGAATTTTCTTCAAAGCCCCGATTATGTGCATAGGAGCTATTGTTATGGCGGCGACATTAAACTGGCGCACAATGCCCATTATCATTCCGGTGATAATCCTCGTCGGTTTTGTTATAGCCATGAGCATGAGACTGACATACCCGAGATTTGCCAAAGTTCAGCAAGCCCTAGACCATCTCAATACCACAATGCGGGAATATCTCGCAGGTATAAGATTAGTCAAGGCATTCAGACGGTTCAAAGAGGAAGAACAGCGTTTTTCAAATGCTAACAACACGCTTGCCGACAATACAGTCAGGGCAAATAAAATATTGGCGGTATTTTCGCCGTTGATGAATTTGTGCGTGAATTTATCTATCGCACTGATAATATTTATAGGTTCTTACTGGGTTGATATGAAAGACATGGAAGTCGGGCAAATCATGGCGTTTATTACATATATGACGCAGATACTGAACAGTTTGGGAATGATATCGAACGTGCTCAACACGTTTGTGCGTGTAAAAACTTCGAACGAACGCATATGCGCCGTTTTTGACGCGCAGACGTATACTGACCGCGACACGGCGGACACGGCGCGCCGCGTCTCTACAGAGAAAAATCCCGCCTCCCATATCGTTTTCGACAACGTTGGGTTCGAATACAAAGGTTCGACGGGGCAGGCGGCTCTGTCGGGATTGAGTTTTTCCGTCGAAAGAGGCAAAACTTTGGGTGTAATCGGTCCGACCGGCTCCGGGAAAAGCACGCTGGCGGCTCTGCTCATGCACTTTTACGGCGCAACGCAGGGACAAATACGCATATCCGGCGAGTCTATAGACGAAATGCCGGAATCCGTATTGAGAAGTCAGGCGGCAATCGTGCCTCAGACTGCGTCGCTGTTTACAGGAACAATCAAAGAAAATATACTGTGGGGCAGAGAAGACGCTTCGGATTCCGAAGTGGAGGAAGCGGCATCGGCGGCGGAAGCGCACAGTTTTATTTCTGCAATGACCGAGGGTTACAACACATTAATCGGTCAGAGCGGAGTGAATCTGTCAGGCGGACAGAAACAAAGAGTGTCGATTGCCCGAGCTTTAATACGCAGACCGGAAATTCTGACACTCGATGACTGCACAAGCGCGCTCGACGTTATGACCGAGGCGAGAGTAAAACGCGCTATACGCCATTTTTCGGAAAATATGACGTGTATTTTAATTACGCAGCGCATAAACACCGCTATGACGTGCGATAAAATTTTAGTTTTAGACAGCGGAAATCAGGCGGGATTCGGCACTCACGACGAACTTATGGAGACCTGTCCGATCTATCATGACATATATATATCGCAGATTGGAACACAGACAAATAAACCGGGTAAATCAGAAAATCAGAAAGGAGCGGCGGTATAGATGAACAACCAACCTACCGGCAGCGTCAGACCCCCTGAAGCCGCGCCCCCCTCAATCGGCAGACCCGGAGGAGGCGGCGGTCCGGGGTCAAGATTCGCCCCGCACGCAAAAGCCAAAGACGCAAGAGGAACATTCCGTAAACTACTGAAATTTTATTTCAGGGAGGCAAAATCACTTTTTGTCGTGCTTGCTTTACTGCTCGTCGATACGGTTATAGTCGTATCGGGACCGCGTTTTATAGGTTACGGCATAGATGCTATAGGAGATAAGGGCGGCGTCAATTTTCACTGGGCGTATATATTCGCGCTTATTCTCGCTGGGGTATATATATGCGACTGGGCGTTAAACACCGCGCAGGGCGTTATTATGAACGCCGCCTCGCAAAGAATCGTGCGTACTTTGCGCAAAGCCTTGTTTGACAAATTGCAGAAACTGCCGCTTACATATCATGATACTCACACCCACGGGGAACTGATGAGCAGACTGACAAACGACATCGAAAATATCAGCGTGACAATCGCGCAGTCCACAACTCAGCTTGTCAGCGCGGCAATCACAATCGTCGGATCTTTTATTATGATGATGTCGCTGAATTTATATATGACGCTCGCAGCTCTTATCACTGTACCATTAGTGCTCCTGCTCACAAAATTCGTCGCGGGCAGGTCGCGCAAAATGTTTGTCGGACAGCAGGCTCAGCTCGGAAGGCTGAACGGCGCAATCGAAGAAGCGGTCGGCGGTCAAAAAATAATCAAGGCGTTCAATATGGAAGAAAAAATAATAGATAAATTTAAATCAACAAATAAAAATTTGCTGCATTATTCCGTCAGGGCGCAGATATGGTCGGGATTTCTCATGCCGTTTATGAACGTAATCACAAATCTTGGGTATGTGTGCGTAGCGTCGGTCGGCGGGATTTTAGCGGTAAAAGGCATAATCACCATAGGCACAATCGGGAGTTTTACGTCATATTCCCGGCAGTTCACATATCCGCTCAATAATATCGCGGGCATGTTCAATAATCTGCAGTCCGCATTGGCGGGCGCGGAAAGAGTGTTCGAGATACTCGCCGAAGCCGAAGAACCGGAAGATGTGCCGGATGCCGTCGAAATCGGCATACCAAAAGGCGAAGTGCGGTTTGATAATGTGACGTTCGCGTATGTTCCTGGTGTAAACGTGCTGAAAAACGTGAGTTTTGAGGTGAAACCGGGGCAAAAAGTCGCGCTGGTCGGAGAAACCGGCGCGGGCAAAACTACTATTGTAAATCTATTGACAAGATTTTACGACGCAACTTCAGGAACTGTTTATATAGACGGCATCGATATAAAAAATTATAAGAGAGACAGCTTGAGACGGGTGTTTTCAGTCGTGCTTCAGGACACATGCCTGTTTACAGGGACTATTGCAGATAATATACGTTACGGTCGTCCGGATGCGAAAGACGAAGAAGTGGCGGAAGCGGCTCAGGCGGCAAACGCAGACGTATTTATCAGACGGCTTAAAAACGGATATAATACAATAGTAAAAGGCGACAGCGATTCGCTGTCGCAGGGACAGAGACAGCTTTTAGCAATATCGAGAGCGGCGTTGTGCCGCGCTCCGATACTGATACTGGACGAAGCCACATCAAGCGTAGATACGCGCACAGAATTGCATATACAGGAGGCGATATTACGCCTTACTGCAGGCTGCACATCGTTTGTTATAGCGCACCGTCTATCGACTATACGCGACGCGGACGTTATAATGGTTGTCAAAGACGGCGAGATAGAGGAGAGCGGTTCCCACGACGAGCTTATAGCCAAAAACGGTCTGTATGCGCAGATGTACTACAGCCAGTTTGAACAAACTGAATAGTTAGCATACAAAAAAAGCGGGATATCCCGCTTTTTCTCAGAAAAAGAATTTTCTCTTTCTGCCTTTTTCATAATCTGCAGTTTCGCCTCTAAATGAATATTCTTTCACGTCGATTTTTACAAGTATCGTATCGTCCCCGATTTTTTCTATGCTGTCCCATAGTATGACTAAATTTTTAGTTTTGCCGAATCCGAACAATCTGCCGTCGCACGGAACGATAATAGATACAAGACGCCCGCTGTTAACGTCGACTTCAACGTCGTCCACGCACCCGAGTCTTCTTCCGTCGCAGATATTTATGACGTCTTTATCTCTCAAATCATTTATACAGCAACCCATGTTATCCCCCCCATTTATTTACTTTTTGTAGGGGCGGACGGTCCTGTCCGCCCATTAAGAGGTTTTAATCTATAATATAATGCAGATAAGTCCGCCGCTGCCCTCGTTTATAATGCGCTCAAGCGTTTCCGAAAGTTTTTCGCGCGCGTCGAGAGGCATATGCGCAAGTTTTGTGTGAAGTCCTTCGTTTACAAGTTCGTGCAGACTTTTGCCGAACATATTCGACTCCCATATCTTTCTCGGGTCTTCCTCAAATTCATGCAGTAAGAATTTTACGAGTTCCTCAGACTGTTTTTCAGTTCCGACGATAGGCGACACTTCTGTTTCGATGTTTGCTTTTATCATATGTATTGACGGAGCGGACGCGCGGAGTTTTACTCCGTATCCTCCTGTCTGCTTGACTATCTCCGGCTCTTCGAGGGTCAAGTCGTCGATATCCGGGGTGACTATGCCGTAGCCGAACTCATTGACTTCTTTTAAAGCCGCTTCGATTTTTGTGTATTCTTTTTTTATGACGGAAAGCTCTTCCATCAGCTTTATCAGCGTCTGCTCGTCTGTAATCTCGAATCCGGTCTGATCGCCGAGTATTTTATAGAATAACCCCTCCACAAGTTTGATTTCAAGATGAGCGGTTCCCTCGCCGAGATTAATCGCATCTATTTTAGCGCTCTCTATATAATCGTTTTCGTTAAGTTCTTTAAAAGTGTTTTTTATTTCACCGACTTTTTCTATCCTGCCCGCGCAGTCGATAATTGACTGGTTGACTGATTTATAGAGCCAGTGATTCTCGTCTAGGGCGTCAATCCATGACGGCATCGTGACTCCGATTTCTTTTACCGGGAATTCAAACAAAACGAGTTCTATAATATTTTTTATGTCTTCGCTTGTCAAATCGAGGCAGTTTACAAGCGCGACCGGAGTTTTGTATTTGGCTTCGAGTTCGTATGCGAGCGCGACTGACTCGTCAGAATCCGGCACCGATGAATTCAGGATTATAACAAACGGCTTGTTTATCTGTTTTAATTCTTTTACGACGCGCTCCTCGGCGGAAACGTAATTTTCTCTGGGTATTTCCCCGATTGTCCCGTCTGTGGTGACAAGAAATCCGATAGTGGAATGGTCGTTTATGACTTTTTTCGTGCCGATTTCCGCGGCGACGTCAAAAGGCATCTCTTTATCCGACCACGGCGTCATAACCATTCTGGGCTTATCGTCCTCGTAATGTCCTATTGCGCCCGGCACTATATATCCGACGCAGTCAATCATTTTAACTTTGAACTTAGTATTTTCGCCCAAATCTATCTCAACTGCGTTATCCGGTA
>WQYZ01000165.1 GCA_009780985.1 Oscillospiraceae bacterium
AATTGAACTAAGTGAAATTTATGACTGAGGGAATTAAAAATTAATGAGGCTAAAATATAAATATGGATAATATAAACAAAAAAGCGTGCGTTGTGACGTTCGGCTGTCAGCAGAACGAAGCGGATTCCGAAAAAATCAAAGGTGTGCTCGCATCTATGGGATACGATATAATCGACGGCGATATGACTGCGGACGTCTCGAATAAATTCGGGGAATTTGCGAATCCCGGGGATTTGGGCGGGTGCGACGTTATAATCATGAATACATGCGCGGTGAGAGAACATGCGGAATTAAAAGCGTTTTCGCGCACGGGGCAGTTAAAGCATTACAAAAACAAAAATAAAGATTTATTAATCGGCATATGCGGCTGTATGATTGAACAAGAACATGTCGTCGAATATATAAAAAACAGTTTCCCGTATGTCGATTTTATTTTCGGCGCGAGAGAGATTCACAGATTGCCCGAAATAATAAATCAGGCTTTGACGAGTAAAAAAAGAATTTTAGATAAAACTGAATGTGACGGCGAAGTAATAGTCGAGGATGTGCCTGTTTTACGCGACAGTCAATTTGAGGCGAAAGTCCCTATTATGTACGGCTGCGACAATTTCTGCTCGTACTGCGTTGTGCCGCACGTCCGCGGACGCGAACGGAGCCGAAATAAAGATAAAATTCTGGAAGAAGTCTGCGGGCTTGTTTCGTCGGGTTGTAAAGACATAACTCTGCTTGGGCAGAATGTCAACTCATACAAAAATCCCGACCCTGCAAATCCGGATTATAATTTCACGGATTTGCTGAGTGATATAATCAAAATCGACGGGGATTATTGGGTCAGGTTTATAACGTCGCACCCAAAAGACGTCCCTGACAGGCTTATAACACTTATGAACGAAAATAAAAAACTCGCGAATCACTTTCATCTGCCGGTTCAGGCGGGAAGCGACAGGATATTGAAACTTATGAACAGAAAATATACGAGGGAATATTATCTTGATTTAGTCGAAAAACTGCGGAAAAACGTCGAAGATATAGCGATAACATCGGATATAATAGTGGGATTCCCAAGCGAAACAGACGAAGATTTTGAAGATACGCTTGATATAATTGAAAAAGCGCAGTTTGACAATATATTCCCGTTTATATATTCCAAACGCAAAAACACTCCCGCCGCAGAAATGGAGGATATAGTCCCGCGCAAAGAAAAGACGGATAGATTCGAGCGACTTGTGAAACTGCAAAACGAAATATCCGTGAAGAAAAATAAAACATACGAGGGGCGAACAGTCAAAACTCTTGTCGAGAGCGTATATAAAAAGCTGTATGGCGGCGACAAAGCCGATAAAAGCGACGGCGGCTATTTAGCCGGACGAACTTCAACGCATAAACTCGTGATATTCAGGGGCGGCATTGATTTGATAGGCAGTTTTGTAAACGTGAAGATAAACGAGGGCAGATTGCACGGGTTGTACGGGGAGATTTGCAATTAGTGAAGATTTGTGATATAATAGTTTAACTTATTAAAAATGTTGAGGTGATTTGGTGATAAAATTAAACGAAAATCCCGACGCTTTAGTCGAGGTGGAAAATCCGGTATATCAGTCATACGATGAGATATGCAAAGATTTTTTCGGTAAAGTAGTTTTGATTACGAAAATAAATTTTGGCGAGCGTAATAAAATTTTAGGCGGAACTGTTACTTGGTACACTGAAACAAATAAAAAACTCTATGATAAATGGGGCGACTGTATGGAAAGTCCCGAAGGTGACAGATGTATTGTTAAAGCCTTGATGCCTTTTGATTTTTATGGAGGAATCTTATGATTGAACTCGAAATGGATTTTACATTCGACAATCTATCCGCGGATATAAGAATTTGGCATTGTAAAACTAATAAATTTCGGAATATTACGGCTATATTTGATACAGGAGCGCGTATATCTGTGATAGATACGGATTCATTTAAAAATTTAGGCTATAAATTATCTGACGCCCGCGATGTTTATGTAAGCACCGCAAGTCATCACGGACTTGCGGTCAAACGTACGGTTATTCACGATTTAATGCTTGGTGATTGCGAACTTGGACCTGTCGTTTTTGATGTTCTTAATTTACCCATCAGGTCATGCCAAATGCTTTTGGGGCTAAATGTTATAAAAGAATTTAAAACTGTTTTAGACTTTGACAATAAATTAATCCAAATGACGCCGAGATATAATTCTGAGAAAATTCCTTTGGATAAATTTTATTATAATTATTCAAGATTCGGCGAAAGTCTACTAAACAGCGAAATAAATTTGCTGAACAATATCAGAAATAAATAAATTTTGCATTGTACGGGGAGATTGCGCATGAGTAAAAGCAAAATTTTATACACGGATTTGTCTGTTGAAAAGTGCAGGGAAAGATTCAACGAAGATATTACCGCGTATTGCGGCATAGATTTTTCTGGAATGATTACTAATGACGATTTTTATATTGATTATGTTACGAAGGGAAGATACAGAGTTTCATACAAGCTTAGGGCAAATTTAAAGCAGGAAGGTGAAACTACCCAAATACAATATGAACTTTCAAACACTTTGTTGTCTAATAAAAGTATTATTCTGTTGTTGTTTATTCCGTTGATTGTGGTAATTTTTCTATACCTTGGCAGCGATGAGAATTTTTTCATTGAAAACAATATCTGGGTATACCTTGCGGCGTTTTACGGCGTTATTGTTTTTATAATATTGCCTGTGATTATAATAACAAATTATATCAATAACAGAAAACTTGTAAAATTTGTTGAGAGTATGTTTAATATTCAGTAAAAATAATAGTATTTATAAATTTAAAGAGGTGCAAAAGAAAAAATGCCAAGAACTCCGATGATGCAGCAATATTTTGAGATAAAAGAAAAGTATAAAGATTATCTTCTGTTTTACAGGCTCGGCGATTTCTTCGAGCTTTTTTACGACGACGCGCAAATCGGCTCAAGAGAACTTGATTTGACCCTCACCGGCAAAGACTGCGGCGAGGACGAGCGCGCGCCGATGTGCGGTATGCCGTTTCACAGCGTCGATAACTACATAAACAGATTAGTCGAAAAAGGCTATAAAGTCGCAATCTGCGAACAAACGGAAGACCCCGCTTTGGCGAAAGGCATAGTAAAACGGGACGTCGTGCGTATTGTAACGCCGGGTACTATTATAGAATCCGGGTTTTTAAACGAGACGAAAAACAATTATCTGTGCAGTATATGTATCGACGAATCTTCTTCGTCGCCGTCGTGCAGCGTGGCGTTTATCGACATAACGACCGGAATTATAAACGCCACGTTTTTTCAGGGCGCGGACTGTTTTGACAAACTTTTAAACGAAGTCGGAATATTCTCCCCGTCCGAAATCTTAATTAATTTAGATAAATCAAAATTCCCAAGAATCACTAAATTTCTGACGGAAAGATTAAACGCCGTCATAACCGATAATCAAACCAATAGATTCGATTTGCAGACGGCGAAAAATAATATACAGGAAAAATACAATAATATTGGCAGCGTAAGTAAAATCGACGTTGCGTCCTCGCCCGATATATTAATACGCTCAATCGGCGCAGTTTTGGATTATCTCAGCGAAACGCAGAAAAGCGAAATGCTGAATATCACTGAAATGAATCTGTATGACAAATCCATGTACATGGAGATAGATTTGAACACGCGTAGAAATCTCGAACTTGTCGAGACTATGCGCAATAAAGAAAAAAAAGGCTCGCTGTTATGGGTTCTCGACAAAACGAGAACGTCAAAAGGCGCAAGAACGCTGAAACAATGGCTCGAACAGCCTTTATTAAACTGCCGCGTTATTCAGAAAAGGCAGAAAGCAGTCGGGGAACTGATAGAAAAAGTCGTAGAGAGAGGGAAAATCCGTCAGGGATTATCAAATATACACGATATCGACAGGATAATCGCGAAAGTCGTGTATAAAACCGCAAACGCGAGGGATCTGAAAAAATTGAGCGCGAGTTTAATCAATATCCCCGCAATAAAAGACCAGATTATGTTTTTTCACGGCGAACTGATTTCCGAACTTAACGCGAATTTAGACGATTTGGCGGATATTCAGAATCTCATAGATTATGCGATAATCGACGAGCCTCCCGTCAGCATAAAAGACGGGGGGTTTATAAAATCCGGTTTCAGCGAGGACATAGACCGCCTCAGAACAATAGTGTCTGACAACAAAGGCTGGATTGAAAAAATCGAGAACTCGGAACGCGAAAGCACGGGAATAAAAACCCTAAAAGTCGGTTACAACAGAGTTTTCGGGTATTATATAGAAGTCTCAAAGTCCTATGTGTCGCAGGTTCCCGAAAAATATATACGCCGCCAGACCCTTACAAACGGCGAGAGATACGTCACGGAAGAATTGAAAGATATGGAATCGGCTATACTGAGCGCAAACGAAAAGTTAGTTGTGCTAGAAAGCGATATTTTCGACAGCATAGAACGCAGTATCGCCGAAAATATACACCGGTTTCAGAAAACAAGCTATGCCCTGTCATGTATTGACGCGTTATATTCTCTTGCGGAAACCGCCGAGAAAAATAATTATATCTGTCCCGAAGTGGATTATTCTACTATTTTACAGATAAAAGATGGGCGGCATCCCGTCGTCGAATTAATGCAGAGCGAAAATTATTACGTGCCTAACGACGTATATCTTGACGACGACAAAAACAGATTATATATAATCACAGGACCGAATATGGCGGGTAAATCGACGTATATGCGGCAGGTTGCGATAATAACCCTGCTTGCGCAGATGGGTTCGTATGTCCCTGCGGCGGAGGCGAGAATCGGGCTTGTGGACAGGATTTTCACGCGCGTCGGCGCGGCGGACGATTTAGCCGCGGGACAGTCCACTTTCATGGTCGAGATGAGCGAGGTGGCGCAGATATTAAAGACCGCGACGAAAAAAAGCCTGATTATATACGACGAAATCGGGCGCGGGACTTCAACGTTCGACGGAATGAGCATAGCCAAAGCCGTTTTGGAATACACAGCGAGCAAAAAACTCGGCGCAAAGACTTTATTTGCGACGCATTATCATGAATTGACTGAAATAGAAAAGGAGATAGACGGCGTAGTGAATTATAATATAGCCGCAAAGAAAAAAGACGGCGATATAATATTCCTGCGCAAGATAATAAAAGGCGCGGCGGACGACAGTTACGGAATAGAAGTCGCAAAACTCGCAGGGGTTCCCTCAGAGATTGTGAAACGCGCAAAAGAGATTCTGACCGGTCTTGAAGAAAACGCGGATAAAACCTCGGCGCACACGGGCAGAACGGGCAGGAAACCTGAACCGGAAACTGACGGTCTTATCAATTTTTCTTTCGAGGATATGACCAAAAGTGAAATATATGATAAATTAAAGAGCATAAACATAAACGTTATGTCTCCGATGGAAGCGTTTAACGTTTTGTATGAGCTGATTAAAATGACGGAAAAATAAAACGCAGGGGGAATATGGAAAAAGGTAAAATTATATTTTTAAACGGAGTATCCAGCTCTGGTAAAACAACGTTAGCCAAAATATTGCAGGAAAGACTGCTTGAACCATTTTTTTGCTTCAATATGGATACATTCGATAATATGATGCGGATTCCCGAAAAATTTTATGCTGATGATTATTTCTATAATACATCGCAACTTAAAATTTTATCGGTATTTCATCAAACAATAAAGATGTTTTCAGATATGGGGCTTAATACGATTGTTGACCGTGTTTTTGTACAGGGCTCTAATTCATTAGTCGAATGTGTTGAATTGTTTCATGATTATTCTGTTTTATTTGTACATGTGATTTGTCCATTAGAAGAATTACGGCGCAGGGAAAAAGAGCGCGGCGACCGCTACATTGGACAGAGCGAAGAACAGCTTTCAGATTTAATTCCGCAAGATACGTATGATATAACTGTTGATACTTATAATAATACGACGGAAAACTGTGCGGATAAGATTATAGAATTATTGGGTTATCCTGAAAAATTCACGGCATTCAAAACGCTTTGGTCGCAGTATAGCGGCAAAATCATTCGCCGGATTTAATATATTTTACAAACTCATTTTATTCGCATAGGCTTCTTGATTTTTCAACAGACGTATGATATTAATGTAAGAAAAATTTAAAAATAACGAAACGGAGTGCAATATGGCGTATATAAATACAAAATTGGAAAACGGAGCAATCTGGTATGATACAGACGGCAATATAATACACGCGCACGGCGGTCATATGCTTTTTAGAAACGGCTTTTATTACTGGTACGGCGAAAACCGCACAAACGGCAATTACGTCGGCTGTTACCGTTCAAGTGATCTGATGAATTGGGAATTCAGAAACAATGTTTTGACGATAAACTCACAAAACCAGCCGATACGAATCAGAACTGATTTATCGCTGAAAAATGAAAAAAATTCAAACGGCAAAATAAATCTTGAACGCCCGAAAGTGCTGTTTAACGAAAAGACAAACAAATATGTGCTGTGGGCGCACTATGAAAACGGCACGGATTACAGTTGCGCCGCCTGTGCAATCGCAACCTGCGACACTCCCGACGGCGATTTTATATATCACGGGAGTTTCAATCCGTTCGGCTATATGTCGCGGGATTGCACGTTGTATCAGGACTGTAGCGGAATGGCGTATTTTATATCCGCCGCAAGGGACAACGCCGATTTGCACGTGTACCGTTTGACAGAAGATTATATGAATGCTGAATGTCTTGTACATAAACTGTGGCAGGGAGAATACCGTGAAGCTCCCGCAGTATTCAGGCGGGAAGATAAATATTATATGTTTAGTTCCTACTGCACCGGTTGGGCTCCGAATCAAGGCAAATACGCGGCATCTGACGGAATGGAAAATCGTTGGAGCATTTTGCTTAATATCGGAGACGAGACAACTTACCGCACACAGCCCGCGTTTTTTCTTACGGTATCCGGGACAAAAACGACAAGTTATATCTACGTCTCCGACAGGTGGGACGGGAAAGACTATAACAATTCGCGATATGTATTTCTTCCGGTAAATTTTGACGAAACGGGAGAACCTGCGATGAATTACTGCGAAAATTTTGCGATTGATGTTTCAACCGGGGAATTTCGCATATTATGCTGAGGCTTTATTAATTACAATTTGAACCCCAGCTTCTTATTAATACGGGTTAATAAGTCATCAATCTCGTCAATTGTTCTCTCCGCCATATGCGCTATCCTGAATGTCTTATCCTTCAAATCGCCGTAACCGTTGCCTATCAAGAACCCGTCCGCTTCAAGCGACTTCACAAGCGTTCCGACATCAATTCCCCTTGTGTTCTCAATTGTCGTTACTGTCAGAGATTGATAGCCTTCTTTAGCTAATACTTTAAAGTAAGTATCAGCCCATTCGCGTACGCGTATGGCTAATTGTTCGTGACGTTTGAACCTGTTCTCAAGCCCCTCAATTTCGAGGATTTTAGTGAGTTGGTAATCCAGTGCAAACATATGCGGAAGCGACGGCGTGGACGGATATTGAAAGTCTTTTTCTTTCACGAATGTGTATAGCTCTACCAAATCAAAATATAACCCTCTGTTTTTGATGGTCTTTGCACGTTCGACGGCTTTTTCCGAAATGGAGCAGATAGATAATCCGGGCGGCAGACCTAAGCACTTCTGTGTGGATGTGACGCATATGTCAATACCGCATTCATCAACGCCTATTTTAATACCCCCCATAGAGCTTACCGTATCAACACAGTATATAACATCGGGATATTTTTTTATAACATCGCCGATTTCCCTGACCGGATTCATAACGCCGGTCGATGTTTCATTGTGCGTGACGGTTACCAAATCATATTTTCCGGTTGCCAGAACTTTGTCAACATTTTCAGGGAGCGTCGGAATACCGGGTTCAACTTTGAACACATCAACCGGCACTCCGTTTGATTTTGCCATTTTGCCCCATCTGTCCCCGAATGCGCCGACCGAAAATACAGCCGCGCCTTTCGAAGTACAGCACCTTACGGCTGCTTCCATCAATCCGCTGCCGGACGATGTCGATAATAGAATTGTGTTTTGGGTAAAAAATACTTTTTGCAATTTTTCCGAAATGCTTTTTTGCAGTTTTGTTACGTCTTTGCCGCGGTGACTTATCATCGGCGTCGCCATTTTTTGCAGCACGTCTTCGGCGACATCTACAGGACCCGGAATAAACAGTTTCATAAAATTATGACTCCTTTTTAAATTTAATAAAAATAAAAAAACTCCCGTCCCCGAAAGGACGAGAGATAATTCTCGTGGTACCACCTAACTTTCCGCGCTGACACGCGGCTCAAAATTCGCCGACGGCGAATTTATTGACGCTGTAACCGGCGTTCCGGACCGACTCGTCGCCGGTTTCCTCTGGAGCGGAATTATGCATTATGTGTATTCCCGGTTCACACCATACACCGGGTCTCTGAAAATACCAAAAAACTTTTCTCCATCATCGGAATATATTTATTAGATTTGTCCGGAAACTGTAGGGGACGATGGTAATCGTCCCGTAAAATCACGGGCGGATTACCATCCGCCCCTACGTAAACCGGGGTTTCCGGACTTATCTATTGTTATCAATATACCATAAAACGAATAATTTGCCAAGAGAAATATTTTAGCATGTTTACAAAAAAATTATTATATGTTATAATTTTTATAAAATTTTCAAAAAATAAAAGAATAAGGAGATTGCTATGAGCAAAAATAAAGTTAAATTCACAATAATAGGAGCCGGAAGCATATCGTTCGCGCCTCTGACAATAGCGGATATACTGACAAACAAAAATTTTTCGGAAGTCGATGTCGAAATAGCTTTGATGGATATTGATGAAGAAGCTCTGCGTTTAAGCGAAAGCTATTGCCGCGGATGCGCCGAAGTGCTTGGGAAAAAAGCCGTCATAACCGCAACGTTGGATTTGCGTAAATCGCTTGAAAACGCCGATTTTGTGATTACGTGTTTTGAAAAAGACAGGTATTATTACTGGTCACAGGATTTTCATATTCCAAGACGGTACGGTTTCCGGCAGATATACGGGGAAAACGGCGGACCGGGCGGCATGTTTCATGCTCTGCGCAATATGAAGCCTATGATGGTAATCGTCAAAGCAATGGAGGAAATATGCCCTAATGCGCTGCTGTTAAACTATACCAATCCGGAGGCGAAACTCGTCGAGGCAACTTCGAAACTTTCAAAAATCAATTCAATCGGTCTGTGTCACGGCGAAATGGGCGGGGTAGGTCAGCTTTCGATGTTTTTGCAGATACCTGTGGACGACCTTGATACCGAGGCATGCGGACTGAATCATTTCGGCTGGTTCACAAAAGTTGTGCGCAAATCGACGGGAGAAGACTTATATCCCTTACTGCGAGAAAAAGAAAAATCAATTGATTTGCTCGCGCAGTGGGACCAATACGGTTTATCGCGCATAATGTTCAGGACGTACGGGCTTTGGCCTTATCCGGGAGCGAATCATATAGGCGAGTACATAGCCTGGAGCGACGAATTTTTAGCGAGCGCAAAAATACAGTACTTTTATGACCCTGCAGAGCACAATCCATGGAAAAGCGGGCGCATACCGGAATTTGTATATTCGTTCTCACAAAATCCTACCGACAGGGAGTTGTTCCCCAAAGGAGAGCGTAAATACAGCGGCGACCCTGATTATACCGCGAAATTTGAAGTAAATAAAGACTCTATTCTACACCACCATACGTATGATTACGGAATCCGTATTTCCGAAGCGGTATTTTTTGACAAACCGACGTATATCTGTTCGTTAAACGTACCCAACAGGGGATATATTCCGAATGTTCTCGAAGGTATGGCGGTGGAACTGCCTGCGATTGTTGACGGAAAAGGCATACATCCAAAGAAAATGCCGCCGCTTCCGACAGCCGTAGCCGCAATGATTTCACAGCAAGGGGCAATACATGACCTGTTAATACAGGCGTTTAACGAAAAATCGAAGAATAAACTGCTGCA
>WQYZ01000166.1 GCA_009780985.1 Oscillospiraceae bacterium
TGGCTTCTAAAAAATGGCGGACCCGCAATAAAACTTAATTTGATACGCGAAGGATTGATAGGCAAAAATAATTACGATATAAACGAATTGGCGGAAGAATTACTGCAAATAGAAAAAGTCAGTACGGCTCTGACTTATTTTGACCAGTTTAAGGATTTCCGCTCTATGCGTGACCGCGACCTGTACGGGTTAATACATGGCTGGAACGAAAACTGTTTTGAGATGTTCATGCCGTTTCTTATAAATCTTGGTTTTCAGGCAGGTATAACCGCGTTTGACGAAAAAGCGGAATATTTGCGTAATACATACCGATACTTAATTACCCCCGACGAATCGGACGAAATACATTGGACGCACGTTTACGGTTTGATTATTATTTACAATTTGCTTAGAGCCGGATATTATTATGACGATATGCTTGATTATATGAGCAGAAGAATCGTAAACATGGTGTATAAAGTCGCGGAAAATAATATATTTGACTTCTATGAAACTGACCCGGCAAAAATGAAGGGCAGATCCAGACCAAAACGGTGGCAGAACAGACCTATCATAAAAGACATACATATTTGTGAAGCCGGTGAAATGCCTCTGCCAACAAGTTATCATATAGAAGGAATATTAAACATTTACAAATACGTCAAAGACATCGAAACAAAAGAAAAAATCGACGGTATAATGCGGTATATTTTAGACCCGCAGTATCAAAAAACGGGCGGCAACTACGGAATACATTGGGACAGTCTGCGAAAAACATACCATTCAAGCAGTAGCGGCTGGGCTTTGCCGCATTATGACAGCGATACGCCTTCGGCGAATATATGCTTTTTAAAAAAGATGTCTTTTTCGCCCATTGTGCGTGAATCCGAATGGTTTCAAAAATGTATGGATAATCTTGAACAATACCGAACCGAACACGGCACATATTTATACGACCATTTTGAGTTTATGTCTAACATACGTCCATGTCCATGCAGTCCGAGTACATTTTGCGACGCGTTTATTGATAAAAATGTTTTGCTGGAAATCAAAAAAAGCAACAGAAAATCTTTCGCGTTTGAGTTATGCACCACATTGTATATGACTATCTTGAAAAATAGAATAGACTGTTCAAAATAAGTATTTTCTACGTATTGCTACATATTGAATATAAAACAAAAATTACATAAAACAAAAGGAATAAACTATGATAACAGATAACAATATAGAAGACATAAATTTCGAGCAGGCTCTGAAGGAGCTTGAAACGATAGTCCGTGCGCTTGAAAGCGGCACGATTGCGCTTGACGATTCCCTCGAGAATTTCGAAAATGGTATAAAACTTATAAGACGCTGCAATCTACTATTGGATAACGCCGAAAGAAAAGTCAAAAAACTCACAAGAGCCGAAACCGGCGAAGTCGTCGAAGAAGATTTTACGCCGAATTAATAATTGTAGGGACTAACTGGGTTCGTCCGCTGTTTCCGATTTTATAGGGAGATAAATTTAAATGGATTCTGAAATAGTATTAACACAGACCGAGACGGAAATAATAACAAATAAATTAAAATATAACGCCGGTATTATAAACGCCGGACTTGAAAAATATTTGAATCTGAGCGACGGCGATTATAATGTTTTATATGAATCTATGCGGTACAGTTCGTTTGCCGGGGGAAAAAGAATAAGAGCGTTTTTGGCTCTTGAATTTTTTTCGCTGTTCAACCAATCCGGTGATATTGAGATTATATTTCCCGTCGCGTGCGCAATCGAGATGATACACACGTATTCGCTCATACACGACGATTTGCCGTGCATGGATAATGATGATTTGAGGCGCGGACTACCTACTAACCACAAAAAATTCGGTGAAGCGACGGCGCTTCTCGCCGGAGACGCGCTTTTGACTTTTGCGTTTAATATAATTGCGGGCGCGGAATTTATAAATCCCGACGCGAAAATCAGGATTATCTCGGAAATATCGAAAGCGGCGGGACATTCGGGCATGATTGGCGGACAAATGATGGATATGTTGTACGCTTCACATCAGGACAAACAAACCGACATTATAAGGCTTGTAAAACTTATAAAACTGCATACGCTCAAAACAGGCAATATGATAATGGTTTCTGCGAGGTCTGGCTGTATTGCAGGCGGCGCAAGTCCCGAAGAAACTGACCTTGCCACAGAGTATGCAAAAAATATAGGTCTCGCTTTTCAGGTCGTGGACGATATACTCGATAAAACGGGGGATTCTGCGTTTATCGGGAAAAATACCGGCAGCGATGAAAAAAACAACAAGATTACGTTCGTAGATATTCTCGGCGGAATTGACGGCGCGTTTGACTATGCAAGAATTTTAACTTTGGAAGCTCTCGCGAATTTAAAAAAACTGAAAGAAATAAATAAAGATTTAGATACATCAGACCTTGAAATTTTTGCAAAATACCTGCTGTACAGAACGATGTAGGGCGCGACGACATGCCGAACGCGTTTGGCGGCGCGCCCGCTTTCTAAATTCCGGCGTTTAAATAAATGCGCCAAAGGCGAATTTTACGCCACGCCCTACAAATAATTTTAGGATAGATTATGTTTATTATTGATGATATATTAAATAATTACGCTTTGATATGTTCACTTTTAGGCTGGTTTATTGCGTCAGTGGCAAAAATTATTATCGGATTTATAAGAGAAAAACGCTTAGATTTCCGCCGAATATACGGCTCCGGAGGTATGCCGAGTTCGCATTCTGCGACTGTATCGTCGCTTGCCACCGCTGTGGCAAAAACAAGCGGGCTCAGAAGCACAAGTTTTGCCATAGCTTTTATGCTCGCGTTTATCGTTATGTACGACGCGTCGGGAGTTCGCAGAGCCGCTGGAGAACAGGCGCGGATTTTAAATCAGTTGGTTAATAATTTATCAGAACACAGACCTGTGTATTTGAAAAAAAATTTAAAAGAATTAATCGGACATACGCCTCTGGAAGTGGTTGTCGGCGCGCTGCTTGGAGTTTTAATTACGCTTCTCGTGCCATACAGGAGGTAAATTTATATAATTTTCGATATTCAAAAAAAATTCACAAACATGATATATAATAAATACGATGGCGCAGTATCCGAGTTGAATATTGTATATCTGAGGGCGGGCTTAAAAATCCGTTAAAGGGCATATCGATGAAGCTCCTTGTGTCCGCTTTATACGCCCAGTTTAGGGCGGATGCTGGGAGAATGGTTTTCGGGCGGTCTGTAATGGCATACGGAATTATGACCCGGGAATCTTTGAGGCTTTTTACTGTTGCGATAACAAATACACGCTTTGCGCGGTGAGTTTACGCTACGGTTCAAAGATTAAACCTATTTCGCGGTAAACGCTGTGAATAGAGTAGCCTGCCTTGAAGTGAGCGCGGCGGATTTCTGATTTGGCAAAATATATTGTACGGACGCGTGCGGATAGATTTTGTTTGTTTGCGGATTGAAATCGCGTTTGCAAAAGAGGCTATGATATATTTTTATTCATTAAGGAAAACTTCTCGGCTGTTTATTTTCCGGGCAATATTATTTAGCCCGTGAAAATACGCGGAAAAAGGATTGCAGTGCGGACTTTTAAGGCAATCAAGTCGCAGTTATGGCGACAAGCTGACGTTTCTTTTTAAGGGAAACCGCCTCATTCGGCGACGAGGGGTAAGAAACGGGGAAATCCAACTTGACCTCAAGCCGCAAGGTTTACTTTTTTTGCCGCCATCATTATTTTTGTTGATAAAGTGTGAAATTTATTGAGGTGTTTCAATTATTTTAGACGATAATAACAGTAATAACGCTCCCCTCCGGCAGCGCAAACCAGACAAGCAAAATAAACAGAATAATCCCAAAGAACAGCACAGAAACGGAAAAAAGTCTGAAATTAAAAACAATAAAACTAAATCCAGTATAAAATGGTTGATAACAGCTTTCATTTCAAGTTTTGTTATAACTGTTGTTCTGACCATTTTATCAAACGAAGTGCTCGGAAAAATGAGCATTGTAATGGCTTTTCTTATTTTGATTTTTTTTATACTTCTCGGTGTCGTTTTTGATATAATAGGGCTTGCAATAGCCACAGCCGATGAAAAACAATTTCATTCTATGGCGGCGCGGAAAATAGAGTCGGCAAAATTCGCGATAAAACTAATCAGAAATGCTGAAAAGGTTTCGAGTTTCTGTAACGATGTAATCGGGGATATCGCGGGTATTATCAGCGGTTCTACCGGAGCGGCGATTGCCGCGGATTTGTTTTTATTTGAAAAGGAACGCGTTGATTTTTTAGGCAGGCTGTTGATAATGGGACTTGTCGCGGCGTTTACTGTGGTAGGCAAGGCATGGGGAAAAATTATTGCGATTAATCACAGCAATTATATAGTTAATGTTGTTTCAAAAATTGTTTTCTTTTTCACGAAATTTACCAAAATTAAAATAAACGTAAAAAATAGATTTAGGGGTTGAAATGCAAGAATCAAAAAGAAAAGTAAAGTTTTCTGATTTTTCTAAACATTTTGAACTTTCTGAGAGTTTGCAATATTCCAAATATTTGAACAATATAAATTCCCCGCAGGATTTAAAAAAATTAAAGTCCTCTGAACTTATTTTATTGTCCGAAGAAATAAGGGAATTTCTGATGAGAAATATATCGCAGACAGGTGGTCATTTGGGATCGAATTTAGGCATTGTCGAATTGACCGTAGCTTTGCATTATATTTTTAACTCCCCTTTCGATAAAATTATTTGGGACGTCGGTCATCAGAGTTATGTGCATAAAATTTTGACCGGAAGAAAAGACAGATTCGGAGAACTTAGAAAACTTGGCGGACTTTCAGGGTTTCCCAAAATCGGCGAAAGTGTGCATGACGCTTTCGGAGCCGGACACAGCAGCACCGCTTTGTCTGCCGCAATCGGCATCGCAAAAGCTAATATGCTTGACAGACGCGATATGCCTGATATATCTGACGATAAATATACAATAGCCGTTGTCGGAGACGGTTCTTTTACCGGAGGTCTTGTATATGAAGCCTTGAATAATTCCAAAAACTGTAAAAATCTTATAGTTATATTAAATGACAACGAAATGTCTATTTCAAGAAACGTCGGCACAATGGCGGATTATCTCGCAAATATAAGAACTACAAAAAAATATTATAAATTAAGGCACAAAACCAAAAACGTTCTGTCATCTGTTCCGTTCATCGGAAAATCATTGGTAAAAATATCTCAGCGAGTAGTGAGATTGCTCAGACGCTCGTTATACAACGCAACTTTTTTTGAACAGGTCGGATTTGATTTTCTCGGTCCAGTCGACGGACATGATATAAATAAATTATTAGCCGTGTTAAACGAGGCTAAAACAAGGGAAAATCCCGTATTTATTCACGTCAAAACGCAAAAAGGCAAAGGATATGAAAAAGCCGAGCAGAGTTCCGCAGAATATCACAGCGTTGGCAGGTTCGATATAAAAACCGGGATTTTACAATCAGACGGCAATAATAAAATTAACTCGTTCTCCGCTAATTTTGGGAGCAAAATATGTGAATCGGCGAAAAAAAACAAAAAAATATGCGCGATAACTGCGGCTATGACAGAGGGAACAGAGCTCTGCCGGTTCAGAAAAGAATACGGCGACAGATTTTTTGACGTCGGAATAGCCGAAGAACACGCGGCAGTTTTTGCGGCGGGACTCGCGGTCTCGGGATATATTCCGGTATTTGCCGTTTATTCTACATTTTTACAGAGGTCGTACGATTATATAGTCCACGATATTGCGCTGCAGAATCTTCATGTTGTATTTTGCGTTGACAGAACCGGTCTTATAGGCGAAGACGGCGCGACGCATCATGGGATTTTCGACGTTGCATTTTTAAATCATATACCAAATATAACGGTTTTTTCCCCGTCGTCCTATGACGAGTTCAACAAATCGTTTGATTTTGCAGTGAATCAATTAAACTCGCCGGTGTTTATACGTTATCCCAAAGGCGGCGAAGACAAAGATTTTAACAAAAAGTTATTTGATTTAAATAATCATAACACGGGAAATAATTTAGATTATATATATATAAAAAACAAAAAAAACTCAGAATCAAAATTTTTAATTGTAAGTTACGGCAGAATATCAAAAATTGCGTTCGAGGTTTATTCCAAGTTAAATAATAACAACATAAATGCGGATTTTTTGAAATTAAATAAAATAAAACCGACTGATTATATTTTTCCGGAGATTAAAAGTTCAAAAGCGGAAAATATAATATTTATAGAAGAAAGCATAGAGTGCGGCGGAATTTCCGAATATGTTTCATCGTATTTGAAAAAAGTCAACTGCAATAAAAAAATAAAAATATTCGCGATTGATAATTTTATAGAACAAGGCACGACAGAGCAGTTATTTGAACTCTGTGGGTTTAATCCCGAAAAAATATATAAAACTATAATTGAAATGTGATTTTTTATGATTTTTAATAATATAGCCGTAATACCAAATGAAAAAAAAGACCCATTTTTTACCAACACTAAAAATTTAGCAAATTATTTATCGGAAAAAGCAGATAAATCCGGCGAGAATATCCGCATATACGCAGATATAGTCCATCAGGAAAAATTCTGCGGACGCAATATAAACAAAGTAAATTTTGTTTGCGAGAACGATTTATATAAAACCTGCAATCTTTTGATTGTATTGGGCGGAGATGGGACTATACTTAAAATCGCTTCCAAAGCCTCTGTGTTTAATATCCCGGTTATCGGGGTGAATTTAGGCAGAATCGGTTTTATGAGCGATATAGAAGTCGATGAAATAAATCTCTTAGACGGTCTGTTTTCGGGAAATTATAAAATAGAAGAACGCATGATGATTAATGTCGAAATAATAAAGCAAAACGGTAAAACAGCGGAATACGCAGGTTCGGCGCTAAACGACGCCGTTATCACGAACGGAGCGTTATCCAGATTAATTGAGATAGATTTGGTTTGCGACAATATAAAAATTACGCATTACAGAGCAGACGGAGTGATTATCGCAACCCCGACCGGTTCGACGGCGTATTCAATGTCTGCCGGAGGACCGGTTATCGACCCGAATATCGAGTGTTTTTGCGTAACCCCGATCTGTCCGCACTCGTTTATAAACCGTCCCATTATATTTTCGCACGATTCAATATTGGAAGTGGCTAACAGAAGCATGAATTCTGATGTGTATTTAACCGTAGACGGACAGATAAATGTAAAACTCGACGTAAACGACACAGTCCGGATAAAAAAGTCTAAATTTGTGACGAAGTTAATCGCGATAAAAAAGCACGGTTTTTTTGATGTGATAAGAGCAAAAATTTCAGATAATTAATAATTTACAGGGGATATATATTATGAAATACAAAAGACACTCAAAAATCTTGGAACTGATAAATACTTTTGAAATATACACACAGGAAGAGCTTGCCGAAAAACTCAACGAGAGCGGATTTGCCACAACACAGGCTACTATTTCCCGGGATATAAAGGAATTGAAATTGTTAAAAATTCCCGGCGTAAATGGTCAGTATAAATATGCTTCGGCAAGCCGCGAGGAAGAAAAGCAGGACGCAAAATTCTATAATATACTGACGGAAACAGTAACGTCTATCTGTGCGGCAAAAAATCTTATCGTTGTGAAAACTTATTCCGGTATGGCACAGGCTGCCGGAGCCGCAATCGACGCTATAAGTTTCCCTGAAATCATCGGTTCGATCGCCGGCGACGACGCTATGCTTTTGGTTTTCTCGGACGATGAAACCGCCGAATTTGTCGCTCAAAAACTGAATAAAATTGTGGATAAGTAGAGAGATACGATATATGGATTTAAAACCGATAGAAATAAACCTCGGAGAATATCCTGAAAATATGCGGGAATATTTGACCGGCGCAAAAATTTTCGACAGCAGCTGTTCTGAACATGCGAAAGTTATTTTTATAGATAAAAAGGATTCGCAGACAAAATATTTTTTGAAATCTGATGCAAAATATGGTTTAAAAAGCGATGCGCTGGTGATGAACTATTTTAGTGATAAAAATTTATCCGGCAAAGTTATAGATTACGTTTCAAGCGACGTTTTAGATAAAGATTTCTTATTGATGGAGCAGGTAACCGGCGAAGATGGAACATCTCGGAAATTTTTGGATCATCCCGAAAAACTGACTGATATTTTCGCCGAAAGTCTTGTAAAATTGCATAGCGTTGATATTTCGAGAGATAAAAATATTCTGACAGATAAAATACAGGATTTGTTTGCAGAAGCCGAAAAGATGAAAAATCCGAGTTCCGAGGGAAGCAAGTGGCTTCTTGAATATATCAAAGCAGACAACGGCGGAGACATAAACTGCACAAGAGAATACGCGTATAATTTTCTCAACGAAAATAAATATAAGCTAAAAAGCGACGTTTTAATTCATGGAGATTACTGTCTCCCTAATATACTTTTAAATGACGATTTTAGTTTCAGCGGATTTATAGATATAGGATTCGCCGGAATAGGAGAAAGGCATTACGATATATGGTGGGGAGTTTGGACTTTAGAATATAATCTTAAGACTAACGCATATAAACATAGATTTATAGAATGTTACAATGTAAATATATATTCAATTGGGAAATTCGACTAAGAACGATACAAATTGTGCGGAATGTTAGATGCATTAGGTCGTGAATATTAGAGTTCATGCAAAATTAAATCAACTTTCGAAATTACAAACTCTTGTCATATTTACCAGAGTCTTTCCCCTGCAGCAACTATGCCCATTTTGGAAATATATGCGATCAAATAAATTTTTTATAATAATATAAAAATACTATTGACAAAACGAATAATTTTTTATATAATAAGATGGTGTGAAGCATTGTAGTATATTATATAAAAATATTATAGTTTTGCTTCTGTAGCTCAGTCGGTAGAGCGCATCCTTGGTAAGGATGAGGTCTCGGGTTCAATTCCCGACAGAAGCTCCATACCTGCGCGTTAATTATGATACAATTCGATTAACGCCGGAAAAGGCTGATTCTACGCCAAAAAGTGTAGTTTCAGCCTTTTTTGTTTGTGAGCCTTTGTGAATGTGACGTAACGCCTCCGTGAACTTTTGTGTAGGTTAGCTTCCGTCCTGAATCGAACCCTACTGTTGTGTGCAACAGGTAAAGGCTCTTTTTCCCCAAAAAAAATAAAACCGACTAATCGACGGTTTTTACTTTTGAATAACTCATACGGGTTGTCTTTTTTGTCGCTTTTCAGCGGCATGAATTGTTTTTCAACAATCCATACAACCCGTCTTTTTTGTCGCTATCAGCGGCATGAGTTATCTGTTTTTTATTATAGCATATAAATAATAGTTTGTCAAGAAAAAATTTTAAAATTATAAATATTTATTTTGCGCTGTTCTGCTTTCCACGGGAAAATGCCTATTTGTGCAATTATAGCGGGCACACGAACGCCCGCGCAGGTTATAAAAATCCGCGCAGGCGGCTCGCGCGCCCGCTATTCATATAATAACATAAAATAATATATCAATCAAGTGAAAAACAATTCATTTACAAATTATTTACATCAGCAAATAATAAAATACCGCAAAAACAAATCATATCGACCAACACACTACGCTCCATTATACCACGACACATGCACCAAAAACATACCGCCCGCGAAAAGAAATTGTAAACTTTTCACAGGCGTTTTATGTGTGTTAATTTATATGCGCAGTTAATTGAATCGTATATCGCAATCGCTTGAATAGAAAGTGACCCCGCTACTCGCTGAAATAGTATATAGGTCAAAATTGTAACATACCGCCAGATAAATCATAGTTATTCGCATGAATAACAAGATGAAACAAACAACGGCGACAGTCTGCCAAATTCTGCGCACATTGCGGCTGGTTACAACACTAGACTTCTTCGGAAAATAAATTATTATGAAAGATAGCCGAAATAGTAAATATGAAAAGATTAGAAAAAGCTCAGTTAAAGAGCGACGAAGAATTTTTTAGATTATGTGGCTACTCGAAA